>NZ_JARAVK010000152.1:0-22350 GCF_033792765.1 Streptomyces sp. PA03-6a
ATCCACCGCATCCCGATCCGTGGTCAGATCCCCCGCAAAGTGACGATCACCCGTGGCATCAGGCACGTACTTCACTGCGACAACGATCCTCAAGCTCACGCCTGCACTCCTACTGCTGCATGGGTACGTCAACTGCCCTTGTGAAGGCAGCATAGGCGCCTTCGACGGCGGCTCCCCGTTGGGACGCACGGCGCTCCGGCAGAAATATTACTCGCCAGTACAGCCGTCGGTCCGCCGGCAGGCAAGGGCGGTGGACTGTGACCTTGCCGACCCGGGCCTGATGGAGGGACTCAGTGGCGCAGCGCGTTGTAGCGCCCGTGGTGGTAGAGCAGCGGACGGGCCGCTTCGCCCTCGGGGGCGCCCGCCACGGCCTGGGCGACGACGATGCGGTGGTCACCGGCGGGTATGCGGGCCACCACACGGGCGACCAGCCAGGCCTGGACATCCTCCAGGAGCGGTACTCCATACGGGCCGGGTCCCCACGCGGTGGGCGGCGCGAAGCGGTCGGTGCCGCTGCGGGCGAAGGTGGCGGCCACCTCCTCCTGGTGCTCGCCGAGGATGTGGACGCCCACGTGGGTGGCTTCCGCGACGGTGCGCCACGCGGAGCCGGCGGTGCTGATCCCGAAGGACAGCAGGGGCGGCTCGGCGGACACGGAGGTGAGGGAGGTGGCCGTGAAGCCCGCGGGGCGGGTGCCCGCCGCGGTGATGACCGCGACCCCGGCGGCGTGACGGCGGAAGACGGCACGGAAAGCGGTCGGGTCGAAGGCGGTCGGGTCGAAGGCGCCGGTCACGGCGGGCGGCGGGGGCAGGGGGACCGCGGCGGACGCGGGGATCGAGGTGGGCACCGCGCCCAGGGAGGTCGCGGCCGGCGTGCCGAGGTCGGGAGAGGCGGTCATGGAGCTGTCCTTCGTCGTGCTGTCGAGCCGGAGGGGTGTGGAGTCCTGGGCACTCAACGGCCGTGACAGCGGGCGCTCGCGTGCCGACCGAGGTCGACGTCGAAGCGGGAGTACAGAAGGAGGTCTCGCGACATAACGTCAGACTGACGATCAGACCGGCGCCACGTCAAGGGCGCCCCGGCGGGTGGGACCGGGGTCATGGCACCGCGCGCGGATCACACCGCCGCGCCGAGCGCCGCGATGACGTCGGCCTTGCGCGGCGCGCCCGACGCGCGCCGCACCACGGTGCCGCGGGCGTCGAGGACCAGGACGGTCGGCGTCCTGACGACGCCCAGCCGACGCACCAGGTCGAGGTGGGCCTCGGCGTCGATCTCCACGTGCCGCACGCCGTCGACCATGCCGGCCACCTCGCCGAGGGTGCGGCGGGTGGCCCGGCAGGGTGCGCAGAAGGCGGTGGAGAACTGGAGGAGCGTGGCCCGCTCTCCGAGTTCCGCGCCGATCTCACCCGCCGTCAGCTGTTGTGCCGCGTCCTTGTCCCGCACCCGTACCCTTCCGTCCCTGCGCTTGTGGAGGATGCCGAAGATCCCCGCCGCCACGAGCACGGCGACGCACACCACCAGTCCCGTCATTTCGCCCCTCCCTGCCGTTGCAGCGTTCACACGACCGCCATGATTCCCGGGGGTCCGGACGGCGTCCGTTCCGGAATCATGGCCGGTATGAGCCCTCACGCCATTGATGCCCGTGGACCGCGCTTCGGCGCAAGCGTGACCAGTGTCGTCCTGGCCGCCGTCCTCGTCACCGGAAGTGCCTGGCTGCTGGCCGTCCAGGCGCTGGTGTTCGCGGTGGGCGCCGCCGCGGGTGTCCAGAACTCACCGTACGGCCTGCTGTACCGGGTGGCGGTACGGCCCCGGCTGGGGCCGCCGACCGGGACCGAGGACCCGGCGCCGCCGCGCTTCGCGCAGGCGGTCGGGCTGGCGTTCGCGGTCGTCGGGCTCGCCGGCTACGCCACGGGGCTCGCCTGGCTGGGCCTGACGGCGACGGCCTGCGCGCTCGCGGCGGCCTTCCTCAACGCGGTGTTCGGCTACTGCCTCGGATGCGAAATGTACCTGCTGGTGCGTCGTACGACCGGGTGACGTGACGAGAATCTCGCCACACGGCGGGCACGCGGGATGACACGGCACCCGTTTACGGGGCACGATCAGCCGGCGGCCCAAACCTACGGCCGCGTAACTTCCGCCGGGGGCCACCCCCTACGAAGAAGGGGCCCCACACATGGCCGAGCTCGTCTACCCGCCCGTCATCGGCGTCGCCCGCACCATGTTCAAGGTGCAGGGACTGCGCTTCGACATCGCCGGCACCGAACATGTGCCGCGCAAGGGCGGCGCCTTGCTCGTGAGCAACCACATCGGCTACCTCGACTTCGTCTTCGCGGGTCTGACGGCGCTCCCGGCGAAGCGGCTGGTGCGTTTCATGGCGAAGGAGTCGGTTTTCCGGCACAAGGTGTCGGGTCCGCTGATGCGGGCCATGAAGCACATCCCGGTGGACCGCTCCGAGGGCATGCACGCGTACAAGCACGCGCTGACGGCACTGCGCTCGGGCGAGATCATCGGGGTCTTCCCCGAGGCGACCATCTCCCAGTCCTTCACCCTCAAGTCCTTCAAGTCCGGTGCCGCGCGCCTGGCGATGGAGGCGGGCGTGCCCCTGCTGCCGGTCGCCCTGTGGGGCACGCAGCGGCTGTGGACCAAGGACCAGCCGCGCCAACTGGGCCGCAACGGCTTCCCCATCGCCATCCGGGTGGGCGAGCAGATGACGCCCCACGCGGACGAGAAGCCGGGCGCGCTGACCCGGCGGCTGCGGCTGCGCGTCCAGGAGCTGCTGGAGGACGCGCAGCGCGTGTACACCGGGCGCCCGTCGGGCCCGAACGACCACTGGTGGCTGCCCGCGCACCTGGGCGGCAGCGCCCCCACGGCGGAGGACGTCGCCGCCCGGGAGCGCGCCGCGACGGCGGAGTGAGCGGGCGCGGGGGTCAGACCGGCTCGTGCACGGTGACCTCCGCGCCGGGGTTGAACCTCCGCAGGTGAGCGGCGAGTTCCTCACCGGCGGCCCGCAGGTCGGCGGGCGGCATCGGATCCATCCGCTCCAGGAGGAAGAGCGCGTTGACCGACTCCTCGGTCAGCCGGGTACGGATCCCCTGCCGCCAGTTCCAGCGGCGGCAGGTGACGCCGGTCCCGTCGCGCCAGACGACCTCGCCGGGCTCGGGGTGCTCGACGGCGGGCTCACCGCCGGCCACGGTCTCGAACTTCTCGTCGCCGGTCGCCCGTACGAGGGTCATACCGCCGTGGATGTGGTCGGTGTCCTCACCGCCGACGGGCACGAGGTGGGCGACGCTGATCGCGTTGTAGAGGTCCACCAGCCGGTTGATGCGGGGCAGCCCGCCTTCGGCGAGGGCGCGTTTGGCCAGCGCCTCCGCGGAGTTGCGGGTGCGCGAGGGCTTGGCGCCGAAGGCGGTGTACGCCGCGCGCCAGGCGGCCATGTGGGGGTCCTCGTGCGGGGCGCGGCCGCCGAGGCGCTCGGCGAGGCGGCGGGCCGCGTCGTCGAGGAGGGCCGCGCTCGTGTCGTCGCTCGGCCCGTTGGCCAGGCCGCGGGCCTCGACGGCGAGGTGGGCGAACCCGGGGGCCAGGGCGCGCACGGCGGGGTCGACGGTCAGGGTCAGGGGGGTGTGTGAGGTCATCGGTCTTCTTGGTCCGGTAGGTCGGTGGGCAGCAGCCGCCACAGATGCGGCCGGTCGACAGCCTGCCGCAGGGCGGTGAGTACGGCGGGCGGCGGGGTGGCGTGGAGACCGGGGTAGTCGCGCTCGCCGAGTCCGGGGCGGGGCACCCAGGCCAGCCGTTCCTCCCGGAGGGAGAACCGGGCGTCGACACCGGGCTTGTTGCCGCGCGGGTCCTGCCGGGCCCAGCGGTCGTGTCCGGGCAGCTTGAGGGCGACGAGCCCGTGGACGAGGGCGCCGGTGCCGTCGTCGTCGGCGAGCCGCTGGTAGCACAGCCCCGCGGGGATGCCCTCGGCGCGCAGCAGCGCGACCAGGGCGTGGGCCTTTGCGTGGCAGATCCCGGTGCGCTGCTCCAGGACGTCGGAGGCGCGCCAGGTGACGCGCGGGTCCCCGGAGTCGGCGGAGTGCGGGATGGCGTCACGGACGAAGGTGTAGGCCGCTTCGGCATAGTCATACGGATCAGGGGCTTCCGCCCGTAGCCGGGCGGCGGTCGCCCGGACCAGCGGGTGGTCGTGGTCGATCACCTCGTCCGCTGCGAGGTAGGCGGTCGCGTCCGCCGTCTGGGGTACCGGCTCCATGTGGCGGATACTAGGAATACGCGCAGCGATTCGGCAAATGGCTTTTCCGTAGGCAGCATACCTATGCAGCACGGGGGTGGCCGTCGTGGCCCGAGCACCCAGACGTCCCGCAAGAGCGGCGGTCCTGGTCGTGCTGGCGGTTTTCACCGTGTTCCTGGTCAGCCGGGGCTGCGGCGGCCCCGAGCGGACGCCCGGCGGGCCCTCCCCCTCCTCGACGGGTTCGGTGCCCGGCACCACCGCGGTCGCGCGGTCGCCCTTCACCGGACTGCCCGGGCGCACCCGCGGCCCGGTCCTCGCGGTGAAGATCGACAACGTCGGGCCCGCCCGCCCGCACACCGGGCTGGACCGGGCCGACCTCGTCTACGTGGAGCAGGTGGAGTCCGGTCTCACCCGTCTGCTCGCCGTCTTCTCCTCCCAACTGCCGGAACGGGTCGGGCCGGTGCGCAGCGCCCGCGAGTCGGACCTGGAACTGCTCCGTCAGTTCGGCCGCCCCGCCCTCGCCTTCTCCGGGGCGCAGTCCAGGCTGCTGCCGGTGGTGGCGGCGGCGCCGGTGCACGACGTCTCCCCCGCCCACGCCCCTGGCGCCTACGTACGCGACGGCTCGCGCCCCGCCCCGCACAACCTGTACGCCACCCCGGAGCGGCTGCTCGCCGCGGCCCCGGACGCCTCGGCCGCCCGGGACATAGGCTTCCGCTTCGGTGCCGCACCGCCCGGCGGCACCCCCGAGCGCGACCGCACCGTGCGCTACCCGAACGGCTCGGTGGGCCTGCACTGGTCGGCCGATGGCGACCGCTGGCTGATCTCGTTCGACGGCGACCCGGCCACCACCACCGACGGCGGCAGGCTGGGCGCGCCGACGGTGGTCGTGCAGTACGTCACGGTCCGTTCCTCCGGCTTCCAGGACCGGTGGGGGAACACCTCCCCGTACAGCGAGACCGTGGGCACCGGGCGCGCGGTGGTGCTGCGCGACGGCAAGGCGTACGACGCCCGGTGGTCACGGCCCGACGCGGCCGGGGGCACGCACTTCACCACGCCCGACGGGCAGCCGGTGAACTTCGCCCGCGGCCAGGTCTGGATCGTGCTGGCGCCGCTGCCCGGGTGAGCTCACGCTATGGCGCCGTCCGCCGCCGGGGGATCGGGGGCGCCCGGCGCGGCCAGCGCGGAGGCCAGGTCGTCGTGGACGGTGAAGACCCGGATCGTCCGGGTGAGCCGCAACAGCCGCAGCACGCAGGGGCTGTCGCCGACGACGCCGAACCGGCCACCGCGGTCGAGGGTCCGCTTCCGCGCCCGGATGAGCACCGACAGACCACTGCAGTCGATGAAGCTCACCCCGCGCAGGTCCACCACGACGTCGGGCCGCGGCCCGCCGGTGACCGCGTCCAGACGCGCGGCCGCGTGCACGCCGGCGCACAGGTCGAGCTCCCCCGTCAGTTCCACCACGGTCGTGCCGCCGACCGTCCACTGCCGCACCCCGAAGTCATGCTCGTCGTCGAACATGCCCGGCCCCCCGACTGCCGCTTCCTGCTGGGCCCTTGACACGACGTGTGCGCCGCGCGCGGCGAACGCACCGCGCACACGGTCGCGTGTACGGAATACCCCCCTGCCGTACCGGGAGTCAACACATCGGACTAAACAGACAGGACGACCAGGTCCCGGGAGGTCTGGTTGAGCCGTTCCCCGCCCTCGGGCGTGCAGACGGCGATGTCCTCGATGCGGGCGCCGAAACGGTCCGGGAGGTAGATCCCGGGTTCGACGGAGAAGGCCATGCCCGGCTCCAGCGGACGGGAGCTGCCCGCGACGATGTACGGCTCCTCGTGCGTCTCCAGACCGATGCCGTGCCCGGTGCGGTGGATGAAGTGCTCGCCGTAGCCGGCCGCCGCGATGATGTCCCGCCCGATCGCGTCGAGTTCCTCCGCGGTGACGCCGGGGCGGACGGCATCGGTCTGGGCGTGCTGCGCGCGCCGCAGCACCTCGTACATCTCGCGGAACTCCGCGGGCGGTTCACCGACCGCGTAGGTGCGCGTGGAGTCGGAGCAGTAGCCCTCCTGCGTGGTGCCGCCGATGTCGACGACGACCGGGTCGCCCGCCCGGATCACCCGGTCGGAGACCTCGTGGTGGGGGCTGGCGCCGTTCGGGCCCGAGGCGATGATGACGAAGTCGACGGTGGTGTGCCCCGCCTCGATGACGGCGTCGGCGACGTCCCGGGCGACCTCGCGCTCGGTGCGCCCGGCCCTGAGCCACTCCCCGATGCGGCGGTGCACCCGGTCGATGGCGCCCGCGGCCCGGCGCAGCGCCTCGGTCTCCGCCGGCGACTTGCGCATCCGCAGTTCGCGCAGCACGTCGCCGGCCAGGCTCTGCTCGGCGCCGGGGAGGGCCGCGCGGAAGGCGAGCACCTTCTCGGCCCACATGTGGTTGTCGACGGCCACCCGCACGGTCCCCCGCGGCAGCCGGCCGGCGACCAGGGCGTACGGGTCCTCGGTCTCGCCCCAGCCGACGACGTCGACGCCGAGCGCGCCCAGCGGGGAGGCCTCGGCACCGGGCTTCTCCAGGTGGGGCACGACGAGGAAGGGGTCGCCGAGCACCGGCAGCGCCAGGCACACCAGGCGCTCGGTGAGGTGGGCGTGGTAGCCGGTGAGGTAGCGCAGATCGGGGCCCGGTGAGACGAGCAGCGCGTCGAGTCCCGCGTCGGCGGCGGCCTTGCGGGCGAGTTCGAGTCGCTCCGGGGGGTACAGGGATGCGGCAGAGTCGGTCACGACTCTTACCGTAGACGCCCCTGGCACCCACCGCAGTCCCTTGCGTCGGAGCAGGTCGTAGGCTGGGGCGGATGGACCACCAGACCACCCCCGGGGCGCTCCGCGCGCTCGCCGCCCGGCTGCGCGCCCTTCCGCCGTCCTGCGGGCCGGTGCGGCTCGTCGCCGTGGACGGGCACGCCGGATCCGGCAAGACGACCTTCGCCGCCGCGCTGGCGTCCGCACTGGACGGTGCCCCCGTCGTCCACCTCGACGATCTGGCCACGCACGAGGAGTTGTTCGAGTGGACCGGGCGGCTGCGCGATCAGGTGCTGGAGCCGCTGCGCCGCGGTGACACCGCCCGGCCCGCGAAGTACGACTGGGTGGCCCGCCGGTTCGCGACGACCCTGGAGGTGCCGCCGGCCCCCGTGGTCCTGCTGGAGGGTGTGGGCGTGGGCCGCCGCGCGCTGCGTCCCCGGCTGGCGAGCCTGCTCTGGCTTGAGGTCTCCCGGGACACGGCACGGGAGCGCGGCGAGCTCCGCGACGGCCCCGCCCTGGCCGGGTTCTGGGCCGGCTGGATGCGGGCGCAGGACGCGCACTTCGCCGCCGACCCCTCCCGGCCGTTCGCCGACCTGCTGGTCCACCAGCGTCCGGACGGCTACGAGGTACGGGAACAGCACGCGGCCACACCGCTCTCCGACACCCTCCGTCACTGACCGTGACCGCGTGCAGCCGGTGTGCTGCACCCGCCCCGCGACCGCCGGAGCGACGCCCCAAGGTGGCTTGACCCGGGGGCCGTACAGGACTTACGTTCTCAATGCGCGGTCATCGTCGACCGCACCTCGTACGCGAAGCCCCCGGTTGTTCCCCCGTGACCGGGGGCTTCGTTCTGCCTACAGCCGGTGACCAGGTCCCGTACGGCGGCGGATCGCTCACCCACCGTCACCATCCGCGTCGCTCTACGGCCCACCAGGCTCGCACGGGTACCATGCCAACGGGTGCGCCACCCCGCGAAGGCGGTGCTCACCTGGCACCAACTCCCGCTTCGCGTAACCTGGTTGGAGCGGCGTACAGCGGGCGGCACCGGGGGGAACGGGCTGGTGGGGACCTGATGGACTTCGGCACAGAGCATTCCGGCGCCCCCTCCGACCTCGCCTGGGTGCGGGCCGTCGACGCCTACACCATGGGCGCCTACACCCAGGCCGAGGAGGAGTTCCGCGTCGCGGTCCGCCTCGACCCCGGCATGGCGGACGCCTGGCTCGGGCTGCACGCGCTGCGGGCGGACACCTCCACCGCGCTGCTGCAGATGTACCGGCACCGCGACCGTTTCGGCGAGCAGCGCAGCGCGCACCGCCGCTCCATGAACTCCTGGTACTGGCTGGGCTGGTGGGTGCAGCCGGTGCTGGAGACCCGCCGCGACCTGCTGCTCGCGCACGCCTCCCACTGGCTCGACGGCCGCCACATCGCGGAGCTGGACCGGGCCCTGGCCGAGTGCCCGCCGATCGACACCGATCCGCACGTCCGTTTCCTGCACGCCTGCCGGGCCTATCTGGTCAAGGACTGGGACCAGTTGGTGCGCCACACCGAACCGCTCCTCGGCGACCAGGTCCTGGGCATCGAGGCCGGCCTGTTCGGCGGCATGGCCCGGGTCCGGCTGGAGCTGTACGGGCAGGCCGAACCGCTGCTGGCGACGGCCCTGATGCGCTGCCGCAGCGAACAGCCGCAGCGCAAGGAACTCCGCTACTGGCTGGCCCGCGCGTACGAGGGCACGGGCCGCACCGCGGCCGCGCTCCCCCTGTACCGGGCGGTGCACCGGGTCGACCCGGCGTTCATGGACACCGCGGCCCGGCTCGCCGCGATCGACGAGTCCGACGGCCTCACCGACGGGACGGCCGACCTGGCCCCGGTCACCCTGCAGGGCTACGGTCAGACCGGGCCCGACACGCTGCCGCCCGACCCCGATCCGCTCGACGCCCGGGCGGGGGCGGCCGCCATGCCCGGCGGCCTCGGGGCGGGCTCGGTGCTGGACGACCCGCTGGGCGCGGTCGGCCCGATCGACGACGACATCCGGGAGAAGGCGATCCTGCCGGTCTCCCCCGTCCCGCCGCAGGTCCCGGTCACGGCCCCGGACCCGGTGCTGCTCTCCCAGGCCCTGGCCGAACTCGACCGCATGGTGGGCCTGGAGCCGGTCAAGCGCCAAGTGCGGGCGCTGTCGGCACAGTTGCGGATGGCGCGGCTGCGGGCGGGACAGGGCCTGCCGGTGCAGCCGCCCAAGCGGCACTTCGTCTTCTCGGGCCCGTCCGGCACCGGCAAGACGACGGTGGCGCGCATCCTCGGCCGGGTGTTCTACGCCCTCGGTCTGCTGGGCGGCGACCATCTGGTCGAGGCGCAACGCGCGGACCTCGTGGGCGAGTTCCTGGGTCAGACGGCCGTCAAGGCCAACGAGCTGATCGACTCCGCGCTCGGCGGGGTGCTGTTCGTCGACGAGGCGTACGCGCTGTCCAACTCCGGCTACAGCAAGGGCGACGCCTACGGCGACGAGGCGCTGCAGGTCCTGCTCAAGCGCGCGGAGGACAACCGCGACCGCCTGGTCGTGATCCTCGCCGGCTACCCCGAGGGCATGGACCGCCTGCTCGCGGCCAACCCCGGCCTCGGCTCGCGCTTCACCACCCGGGTCGACTTCCCCAGCTACCGGCCGCACGAGCTGACCAGCATCGGCGAGGTCCTCGCCGCCGACAACGGGGACCGCTGGGACGGCGAGGCCCTGGAGGAGCTGCTCGCCATCAGCGGCCACGTCGTCGAGCAGGGCTGGATCGACGAACTGGGCAACGGCCGCTTCCTGCGCACCCTGTACGAGAAGAGCTGCGCCTACCGCGACCTGCGGCTGTCCGGCTACGTGGGACAGCCGTCCCGGGACGACCTGTCCACACTCCGGCTGCCCGACCTCATGCAGGCCTACGGCGAGGTACTGTCGGGCCGCGGCCCCGGGCTGACACCGCCCGAACCGCTGGAGTGAACGACACGGGAGGGGCCCGGGCGCATGCGCCCGGGCCCCTCCCGCATGGGTCCTCGTGTCAGCTCGCCATCACACGCGACGGCCGGGCGACCTCGCCGGGCTTCGCGGAGGCCGCGGTATCGCCGGTCGGCGCAGGCTCCGGGACCTCCCGGTGTGCCGGGTCGCGGACCTCGCCGACCAGCATCTCCAGCACGTCCTCCAGGGCGACCAGACCCAGCACGCGCCCGCCGGAGTCCGCGACCGACGCCAGGTGGGACGCGGCCCGCCGCATCTGGGTGAGCGCGTCGTCCAGCGGCAGCTCCGCGCGGAGGGTGGCCATCGGCCGCCACAGCCGCGCCGGGACGGGCCGGCCGGTGTCCTCCAGGTCGAGGACGTCCTTCACGTGGAGGTAGCCGAGGTAGGCGCCCTCCGGTCCGGCCACGGGGAAGCGCGAGTAGCCGGTGCGGACGGTCAGCTCCTCGACCTCGGCGGGGGTGACGGACGCGTCGACCGTCACCAGCTCCTCCGGGGACAGCAGGACGTCCGTGACCGGGCGGGTGCCCAGCTCCAGCGCGTCCTCCAGGCGTTCCTGGGCGTCGTCGTCGAGGAGTCCGGCCTGCCGGGCGTCCTCGACGAGCACGGTCAGCTCCTCGCTGGTGAAGACCGCGTCGATCTCGTCCTTGGGCTCGACCCGGAACAGCCGCAGCACGAGCTTGGCGCACCAGCCGAGCACCGCGATGACCGGCCGGAACAGCCGGGCGAAGCCGACGAGTCCGGGGCTCAGCCACAGCGCGGTCTTCTCGGGCGCGGCCATCGCCAGGTTCTTGGGGACCATCTCGCCGATGACGAGGTGGAGGAAGACCACGACGGCGAGCGCGATGACGTAGCCGAGCGGGTGGATCAGCCCCTCGGGCAGGTGGACCGCCTCGAAGAGCGGCTCCAGCATGTGGGCGACGGTCGGCTCGGCGACCGCACCCAGCGTCAGGGAGCAGACCGTGATGCCGAACTGGGCCGCCGCCATCATCTGCGGCAGGTTCTCCAGCCCGTGCAGGACCGTGCGGGCCCGCCGCTGCGTGCCGGCGAGCGGCTCGATCTGGCTGCGCCGTACGGAGACCAGGGCGAACTCGGCGCCGACGAAGAAGCCGTTGCCCAGCACCAGCAGGCCGGCGAAGAACAGCTGCAGGAAGCTCATCGCCCGCCCTCCTGCCCGTCCTCGGGCTCCTCGAACCCGACGCGTACCAGGCGGACCCTCTCGGCACGGTGGTGCGCGACCTCGCGCACCCGCAGCTCCCAGCCGGGCAGCAGTGCGGTGTCCCCCGGCTCGGGAATGCGTTCGAGGAGGTCGGCGACGAGGCCGGCCACCGTCTCGTACGGCCCCTCGGGGGCCTCGAGCCCTATGCGCTCCAGCAGGTCGACCCGGCAGCCGCCGTCGGCGTCCCAGGCGGGGCTGCCGTTCTCCGCGGGGGCGGCCGCCAGCTCGGGCAGGTCGGCGCCGTCGTGCTCGTCGCGCACCTCGCCGACGAGTTCCTCGACGATGTCCTCCAGGGTGACGACGCCGGCGGTGCCGCCGTACTCGTCGACGACCACGGCGATCGGCTGCTCGCGGCGCAGCTGCTCCAGGAGCGGCTGCACCGGCAGCGTTTCCGGGACGAGCAGCGGGGCGACCGTGACCCGGCCGACCGGCGTGCGGTCGCGCAGGTGGGCCGGGACGGCGAGGGCGTCCTTCAGGCTCGCCATGCCGACGATGTCGTCCAGCCGCTCCCGGTAGACCGGGAAGCGCGACAGCCCGGTGGCCCGGGTCAGGTTCAGGACGTCGGCGGCGGTGGCGGTGTCCTGCAGGGCGCTGACCCGTACGCGCGGGGTCATCACGTTCTCCGCCGTGAGGTCGCCGAGGGAGAGGGTGCGGACGAACAGGTCCGCGGTGTCCTGCTCGAGGGCCCCGGCACGGGCGGAGTGGCGGGCCAGCGAGACCAGCTCGGTGGGGGTGCGCGCGGAGGCCAGCTCCTCGGCGGGCTCCACGCCCAGCGCCCGCACCAGGCGGTTCGCGGCGGCGTTGAGGGCCTCGATGACCGGGCGGAACAGGGCGGAGAAGGCCCGCTGCGGCCCGGCCACGAAACGGGCCACCTCCAGCGGACGGGACACCGCCCAGTTCTTCGGGACGAGCTCGCCGATGACCATCTGGACGGCCGAGGCGAGGATCATGCCGATCACGACGGCGACGGCGGGCGCCGCGCCCTCGGGTACGCCCACCGAGGTGAGCGGTCCGGCGAACAGGTCGGCGAGGGCGGGCTCGGCCAGCATGCCGACCACCAGTGAGGTGATCGTGATGCCGAGCTGGGTGCCCGAGAGCTGGAAGGACAGCTTGCGCAGCGCCTCCACGACGCTGCGGGCCCTGCGGTCGCCCTCGGCGGCGGCGCGTTCGGCGGCCGGGCGTTCGACGGTCACCAGGCCGAACTCGGCGGCGACGAAGAAGCCGTTTGCGAGGATCAGGACGAAGGCTGCCGCGAGCAGCAGCAACGGGGCGCTCATGCCGCCGCTCCCGTATGTCGGGGGGGAGAGGCGGCGCGGGTACTACCGGACGATCCGTCCATCGTGGATTGGGTGTCACTCCTCGGGTCGTTGCGAAGGTTCCAGAGTAATGAAGAAGCGGGCCGGGGCGGCAGGTCTAGTGCGCCGTCGGCTTGCCGGTACCGTACGCCTCCGCGAGGGCCCGCAGGGCGCGCGCGTCGCGCAACGCGCGGGCGCGTCCGATCCCGGGCTGGATGCCCATGGCGGCCAGGCTGGTGCCGTCGGCCAGGTCGAGGTACACCCACGGATCGCCGGGGCGCAGGTTCACCCGGAGGACCTGCGCCCATTCCAGCCGGCGCCGGGTCGTCAGGTTGACGACGGTCACACCGTCGCGGTCGGCGGCCACCTTGGGCCGGCTGAGCAGCACGAGCACCCCGGCGATCAGCAGCCCGGTGAGCACGATCCAGATCCGGTCCGAGGTGTGCCAGGGCCGTGCGCCGTCCGCGGGAAGGAGCACGGAGATGGCGACGAAGGCCGCGAGCAGCCCGGCAGCCAGGCCCAGCAGCACCGCGCGGGTGCGGGCGGGCCGGAAGGTGACGGGCAGCTCGGGGAGTTCCACGGGCATGGTGTGCGGGGTGGGCGAGGTCACAGACGGCACGCGTGGATCCCGGTGGTGAGGATGGCCCGTGCGCCGAGGTCGTACAGCTCGTCCATGATCCGCTGGGCCTCGCGGCTGGGGACCATGGCGCGCACGGCGACCCAGCCCTCGTGGTGCAGCGGGGAGACGGTCGGCGACTCCAGGCCGGGCGTGAGCGCGATGGCCCGCTCGACGTGCTCGACGCGGATGTCGTAGTCCATCATCACGTAGCGGCGGGCCACCAGGACGCCCTGGAGGCGACGCAGGAACTGCTGCACCTTCGGCTCGGCCGCCGCGTCCTCGCCGCCGGCGCCGGCCCGGCGGATGACGACCGCCTCGGAGTCGAGGATCGGCTCCCCGATGACCTCCAGGCCGGCGTTGCGCAGCGAGGTGCCCGTCTCGACGACGTCGGCGATGACGTCCGCCACACCGAGGTGGATGGAGGTCTCGACGGCGCCGTCGAGGCGGACCACCGAGGCCTCCACCGAGTGGTCGGCGAGGTGCTTCCTGACGATCTCCGGGTAGGAGGTGGCGACCGTCTTCCCGCCGAACTCCTTCACGTCGCTCACGCCGCCGGGTGTGGTGGCGTAGCGGAAGGTGGAGCGGGCGAAGCCGAGCTGCAGGATCTCCTCGGCGTTGGCACCCGAGTCCAGCAGCAGGTCGCGGCCGGTGATGCCGATGTCGAGGCGGCCCGAGCCGACGTAGATGGCGATGTCGCGCGGGCGCAGGTAGAAGAACTCGACGTCGTTCTCGCCGTCGACGAGGACGAGTTCCTTGGAGTCCTTGCGCTGGCGGTAGCCGGCCTCATGCAGCATCGCCGACGCAGGTCCGGACAGTGAACCCTTGTTGGGGACGGCGATGCGCAGCATGACAGCGTTCCTTTGCAGCTCGGATGTGGGTGGGAAAGGGCGCGTGGGGCGGGTCCGGCCTGGGGTGGTCCGCTCAGAGATGAGCGTAGACGTCGTCGAGGCCGATGCCCCGGGCGACCATCATCACCTGCAGGTGGTACAGCAGCTGGGAGATCTCCTCCGCGGTGCGGTCGGCGCCTTCGTACTCGGCTGCCATCCACACCTCGGCGGCCTCCTCGACCACCTTCTTGCCGATCGCATGCACTCCCTTGCCGACCAGTTCGGCGGTGCGGGAGCTGCTGGGGTCGCCGGTGGCGGCCTTGTGCTGGAGCTCGGCGAAGAGCTCCTCGAATGTCTTCTTGGCCATGGTGGTCCCCACCCTACGCGGAAGTCCCCTTACCTCACCGCCACGGCTCGGATACTGAACGCAGGACGGTCGCGGTGGCGATCGCGGCGGTGACGGCCTCGTGACCCTTGTCCTCGTTGGAGCCGGGCAGTCCGGCCCGGTCCAGGGCCTGCTCCTCGGTGTCGCAGGTGAGCACGCCGAAGCCGATCGGCACGCCGGTGTCGACCGAGACCTGGGTCAGGCCCTGGGCGACGCCCTGGCAGACGTACTCGAAGTGCGGCGTACCGCCGCGGATGACGACGCCGAGGGCGACGACCGCGTCGTAGCCCCGGCTCGCCAGCACCTTGGCGGCGACCGGCAGTTCGAAGCTGCCGGGAACGCGCAGCAGCGTGGGCTCGTCGATGCCCAGGTCGCTCAGGGCGCGCAGGGCGCCGTCGACCAGCCCGTCCATCACCTGCTCGTGCCACTGCGCCGCGATCACGGCCACGCGCAGGTCACCGCAGTTCTTCACGGTCAGCTCGGGGGCGCCCTTACCGCTCACGTCCGTCTTCTCCTTGCTCGTTCTTGCTCTGGTCGTTCGGGTCGTTCTGGTCGTACAGGTGTCGTGGTGCTGCTTGGGGGGCGGGCCTACTGGTTGCGGCAGGAACCGGTGGGGGCCGGGTCCAGCCAGGGCAGGTCATGGCCCATGCGGTCCCGCTTGGTGCGCAGGTACCGCAGGTTGTGCTCGCCGGCCGCGATCGGCATGGCGACGCGCTCGGCGACCTTCAGGCCGTGCCGCTCGAGGGCCTCGGTCTTGTCGGGGTTGTTGGTCATCAGGCGCAGCGAGTGCACGCCGAGGTCGGACAGCATCTGGGCGGCGGCGCCGTAGTCGCGGGCGTCGGCGGGCAGTCCGAGTTCCAGGTTGGCGTCGAGCGTGTCCCGGCCGCGCTCCTGGAGCTCGTACGCGCGCAGCTTGGACATCAGGCCGATGCCCCGGCCCTCGTGGCCGCGGAGGTAGACCACGACGCCCCGGCCCTCGGCTGCCACCCGTTCGAGTGAGGCCTGGAGCTGCGGTCCGCAGTCGCAGCGCAGCGAGTGGAAGACGTCGCCGGTGAGGCACTCGGAGTGGACGCGGACGAGGACGTCCTCGCCGTCGCCGATCTCGCCGGCCGCGAGCGCGATGTGCTCGACGCCGTCGACGGTGCTGCGGTAGCCGTACGCGCGGAAGTCGCCGAAGGCGGTGGGCAGCCGGGTCTCGGCCTCCCGGCGCACGGTCGGCTCCGAGCTGCGGCGGTAGGTGACCAGGTCCTCGATGGAGATGATGGCCAGGCCGTGCTTGCGGGCGAAGTGGACCAGCTCGGGGAGGCGGGCCATCGTGCCGTCCTCGTTGGCGATCTCCACGATGGCGGCGGCCGGGCGCAGTCCGGCGAGCCGGGCCAGGTCGACGCCCGCCTCGGTGTGGCCGTTGCGGGTGAGGACGCCGCCGGACTTGGCGCGCAGCGGGAAGACGTGACCGGGCCGGACGAAGTCGCCGGGGACGGAGTCGCCGGAGGCCAGCAGCCGGATGGTGGTCGCCCGGTCGGCGGCGGAGATGCCGGTGGTGACCCCGTGGACGGCGCTCGCGTCGACGGAGACGGTGAACGCGGTCTGCATGGACTCGGTGTTGGAGTCCACCATCTGCGGCAGGTCGACCCGGTCCAGGTCGTGCTCCTCCATGGGCACGCAGATCAGACCACGGCACTCGGTCATCATGAACGCGACGATCTCCGGGGTGGCCTTCTCCGCCGCGATGATGAGGTCGCCCTCGTTCTCGCGGTTCTCGTCGTCCACGACGACGACGGGCCGGCCGGCCGCTATGTCGGCGATCGCACGCTCGACGGGGTCGAGGACGATCGGGGCGTCCTCCGCCACGTAGAGGGTGTGCAGTGCGGTGGTCATGCGGCCGCTCCTTCCAGGACGGGCCCGCCGTGCCGCGGGACCCGGGTCTGCTGCCACCAGGCGTACATGCCGGCGATCACGAGAACGAAGTAGATGACGTACACGAGCGCGGAGAACTTCAGGTCGCTGTTCCAGGCGAGGGGGACGCCGACCGCGTCGACGGCGAGCCAGGCGAACCAGAACTCGACCCAGCCCCTGGCCATGGCCACCATCGCGGCGACGGTGCCGACGAAGATGTAGGCGTCCGGCCACGGGTTCCAGGACAGCGACGGGTGGAGCGTGAAGATGCCGACGACCGCGAACAGTCCGGCCGCCGTGCCGGCGACCAGCGCGCCCCGCTCCCGCCAGGTGGCGAAGCGGACCCGGATCCCGCCGCCGTCCCGGACGCCGCGGCGCCACTGGAACCAGCCCCACACGGCGACGCCGATGACGAGCAGCTGCTTGCCGACGCCGCCGGTGAGCTGTGCCGACCAGTACGCGGCGACGAGCACCGCACCGGACAGCAGCTGGACCGGCCAGGCCCACACCGAGCGGCGCCACCCCAGGGCGAGACCGGCCAGGCCGAGGCCGTTGCCGACCACGTCGGTCCACTTGAAGTGCTCACCGAAGGCGGAGAAGGCGACACTGTTCAGGGTGTCGAGGGCGCTCATTCCGCCGGAGCCCCCTTCGGTGCCCCGGCCCGCTCCCCGTACAGCCGCTCGACGTACTTGGCGATCACGTCGACCTCGAGGTTCACCGGGTCGCCGGGCTGCTTGAAGCCGAGCGTGGTGAGGTCGAGGGTGGTGGGGATCAGGCTGACGGAGAAGAAGTCGGGACCGGCCTCGACGACGGTGAGGCTGATGCCGTCGACGGTGATCGAGCCCTTCTCGACCACGTAGCGGGACAGCTCCGCCGGCAGCGAGATCCTCACGATCTCCCAGTGCTCGGCGGGGGTCCGCGAGATCACCGCGCCGGTGCCGTCCACGTGGCCCTGGACGAGGTGACCGCCGAGGCGGCCGCCCAGCTCCATCGGGCGCTCCAGGTTGACCCGGCTGCCGGGGTTCAGCGCGCCGAGGCTGGAGCGCTTGAGGGTCTCGGCCATCACGTCGGCGGTGAACTCGCCGTCCGCGGTGTCGACGACGGTGAGGCACACCCCGTTGACCGCGATCGAGTCGCCGTGCTTGGCGCCCTCGGTGACGACCGGACCGCGCAGACGGAAGCGGGAGGCGTCGCCCAGGTCCTCGACGGCGACGACGTCGCCCAGCTCTTCGACGATTCCGGTGAACACGTCAGTTCTCCTCGGTGCGGCTCGGGTAGGCAGTAATACGCAGGTCGGGGCCGATGCGTTCGATCTCGGCGACGTCGAGCCGCAACGCGTGCGCGACGGTGGTGATTCCCGCGTCCCCCAGGGCCGCGGGTCCGGCCCCCAGGAGGGCGGGCGCGAGGTAGCCGACGACCTTGTCGACGGCGCCCGCGGCGACGAAGGCGCCGGCGAGGGTCGGGCCGCCCTCCAGCAGCACGGAACGGACGCCGCGGCCGTACAGCTCGGCGAGCAGCGCGGTGACGGCGACGCCGCTGCCGGTGCGGGGCAGGCGGGCCACGTCGACGCCCGGCAGGTGGGCGGTGTCGGTGTCCTCGGCGACGGCGACCAGGGTCGGGGCCGTGCCGTCCAGCACCCGGGCGCCGGGGGTGATCTTGGCGTTGGTGTCGACGACCACCCGCAGGGGCTGGGTGAAGGTGCCCTCCACGCCGCGCACGGCCAGGTGGGGGTCGTCGGCACGCAGGGTGCCGGAGCCGACGACGACGGCGTCGGACTCGGCGCGCAGCCGGTGCACGTCGGCGCGGGAGGCGGCGGAGCTGATCCAGCGGCTGGTGCCGTCGGCGGCGGCGATGCGGCCGTCGAGGGTGCTCGCGTACTTCCACAGCACGAAGGGCCGCTGCTCGCGGGAGGCGGTGAGCCATACCTCGTTGCCGCGGGCGGCCTCGGCCTCCATGAGCCCGCTCTCCACCGCGATCCCGGCGGCGGCCAGCGTGGCGCCGCCTCCGGTCGCCGCGGGGGTGGGGTCCGCGACGGCGTACACGACGCGGGAGACGCCGGCCGCGATGAGGGCCTGGGCGCACGGGCCGGTGCGACCGGTGTGGTTGCAGGGTTCGAGGGTGACGACGGCGGTGCCGCCGCGGGCCGCGTCGCCGGCCGCGCGCAGCGCGTGGACCTCGGCGTGGGGGCCGCCCGCCTGCTGGTGCCAGCCCTCGCCGGCGATCTCGCCGCCTGCGTCGAGGATCACGGCGCCGACGACGGGGTTGGGGCTCGTGGAGCCCACGCCGCGGGCGGCGAGCTCCATGGCCCGGCGCATCGCGTCGGCTTCACCGGGTGTTGCCACCGGGTCCTCCTGCCTCATCGGGCACGGACTCCGGGGCTGTGCGGAACACAGAGCGGACGTGGGCCTCGGGGACACCGCGGCCGGTACGGGGCGGCGTCCGCCCGTGTCACCCGTTTCCGGGGGACACGCACCCACGCTGCCGCCGACGGCGGTGTACCGATGCCCGCCCGCCGCGCACTGCCTCCCATCCGGACTTTAACCGTCGGTCCAGGAATTTCACCTGGTCAACCGGCCGCTGGATGCGGACGGGTCGCGGACTGTAACCGCCGGTTCGGAGTTTCACCGACCCCGGAGTGCGCTGAACGTCACTGGTACTGCTCCACCAGTCTGCCACGAAGGTTCCTTGCGGACGCAAGGGATCGCTGTGGATTGGCTCACACGGGATCGGTCCGACCGTTCGGACCCCGCGGCCCGTCGCCGTGGCTTCCGGCCAACACGGCCCACGGGAGCGCCCGTTGAGGCAGGCGCGAACCGCATGGGCGGCGCGGGTTCACCCGGGGGACTCCGGTCGTGCGCCGGCGCCCGCGAACGTCCGGCGGCCGAGGGGCGGTTGCCCCGGAGCGCCGGACGTCACACCTCGGGTGTGAACACCGCGTCCTGCGCCGCGTCCATCGCCGAGAGCACCGCGCCGCGCAGCACCGCGCTGCCCGCGACGGTCCCCGCCCGCACCTGGGTCGGCAGCGGGGACATCCGCGCGAGCCGTTCCTCGACCCGGGCGGCCAGGTCCTCGCCCCCGGCCCGGCCCACCTCGCCGCCCAGCACCACGCAGCCGGGGTCGAGCACGGCGGTGACGGCGGCCACCCCGATCACCACCCGGTCCGCCAGCGCGTCGAGGAAGAGCTCGCCCTGCTTGCCGTCCGCCCGGGCCGCGGTCACCACCGCCTCGGCCGCCAGGGCGTCGTCGTCGCCGGACACCGGCATCCCGTGCGAGCGCGCCAGAGCGCACACCGCCGCACTGCCCGCCAGCGAGTGGAAACCGCCCTCGCACCCGCTGGCCGTCGGCAGTTGGAAGGTCCCCGGCACGGGCAGGAAGCCGATCTCCCCCGTACCGCCCGAGGCACCGCGCCGCAGGACCCCGCCCAGCACCACCGCGGCGCCCACCCCGTGACCCAGCCACAGCAGGACGAAGTCCTCGCGGTCGCGCACCGCGCCCAGGCGCCGCTCGGCGACGGCCGCGAGGTTGACCTCGTTCTCCAGCAGCACCGGGAGGGAGAGCCGCCTGCGCAGTTCGGCGACGAGCGCCGAGTGCCAGGCCGGCAGCTGCCCGGTGGCCCGCAGCTCGCCGGTGGCCGGGTCGACCAGGCCGGGCGCTCCGACCGCGACGGTGTGCAGCGCGCCGGCGCCGGCGGTGCGCGCGGTCCGCTCCAGCAGCGCCACCGAGCGCCGCACCGTGCGCTGCGGATCGCCGGACGGGTCCACCGGCAGGACGGCGCTGCCGATGGTGTTCCCCAGCAGGTCGGCCACCTCGAGGGCGACGCTGTGGGTCCGGATGTCGAAGGCGGCCAGTTGCGCCCGGTCGGCGACGATCCCGTACACCCGCGCGTTGGGGCCGCGCCGGTCGGCTCCCGTCTCGCCGACCACCGTGATCAGCCCGGACTCCTGCAGCCGCTCGACCAGGTCGGCGACGCTCGGACGGGACAGCCCGGTGAGGGACTTGAGCTGGGCCGCCGTCAACGGGCCCTCGCGCTGCAGCAGTTCCAGGGCCAGCCGGTCGTTGATCGCCCGGGCCGTGCGGGGGGAGGCGGTGCGCCCGGCGTGGGATCGCATGGCGGTCATGGACGGATCCTTCCAGAAGCCGTCGCGCGGGTGCGAGGGCGGGCGACAGGGGCCCCGGTGCGGGACCGCGACAGGAGGCAGTCTATCTTTCAGGAAGCCTGCCTGATAATTTATGACCCGAGCACGGCGGGACCAGACTGGAGGGAACATGCCGACGAAGCCGACGACCCCGACGGGGAAGACCGACCCGCGACTGCGGCGCGCCCATCTCGCCGTCGCCGCGGTGTTCGCCGTGCACGGCGCGGTGACCGGCAGCTTCGCCACCCGGGTGCCCTGGATCCAGGAGCACGCGGGGCTCAGCGCCGGACAGCTCGGCTTCGCGCTCGTCTTCGCGGCCCTCGGCGCCTCCGTCGCGATGCCGCTCGCCGCCCGCGTCGCCCACCACATGGGCATGCGCAACGCGCTGCGCCTCCTGCTGGGCCTGTGGTGCGCCTCCCTGGCGCTGCCCGCCCTCTCCTCCGGCCTGGGCTGGCTGTGCGGGGCGATGCTCGTGTACGGGGCCTCGGCCGGCATGGCCGACGTCGTCATGAACGCCCAGGGCGTCGAGGTCGAGGAACGCCTCGGCCGCTCGATCATGTCCGGGCTGCACGGCATGTGGAGCGCCGGCACCCTGCTCGGCTCCCTCTTCGGCGTCCTCGCCGCCCACGCGGAACTCGACGCGCGCCTCCACCTCACCGCCGCGGCCGTCCTGCTCGTCGTGCTGGGCCAGGTGGTCTGCAGCGGAGTGCTCGACCTGCGGCCCGCCGCGTCGGAGGAAGCCCCCGCACGCTTCGCCCTGCCGCCCCGCGCGGCCCTGGTCATCGGCGCCATCGGCTTCTGCGCCGTCTTCGCGGAGGGCGCCAGCATGGACTGGAGCGCGGTCTACCTCCGTGACATCGCCGGCGCCTCCCCCGGTGTCGCCGCCGCGTCCTACACCGCGTTCGCGTGCACCATGGCCGTGTCCCGTCTCCTCGGCGACCTCGTCGTCCGCCGCTTCGGACCGGTGCGCACCGTACGCTTCGGCGGCCTGCTCGCCACGGTGGGCGGCGTCCTCGTCGCCACGGCGTCCACGCAGGTCACCACCATCGCGGGCTTCGCCCTCATCGGCGTGGGCATCGCCGTCGTCGTGCCGCTGTGCTTCGCCGCGGCCGGGCGCAGCGGTCCCAACGCGAGCCAGGCCATCGCGGGCGTCGCCACGGTCACCTACACCTCCGGGCTGGTGGCTCCGGCCGCCATCGGCTCCATCGCGGAGGCCAGCTCCCTGCAGGTCTCCTTCGGCCTGGTCACCCTGCTCGCCGCCGGGCTCGCCGTGGGGGCGGGCGTGCTCCGGCGCGCGGGCACCGTCTCCGTGGAGCGCGACCGCAAACCCGTGGCGGCGACGACCCCGCAGGCCTAGCGTGCCGTTCATGCACATGCGGATCTTCCTGGAGACCGAGCGGCTGCGGCTGCGGCACTTCACCGACACCGACGCGGACGCCGAACTGCTCGTCGCGCTCGACAGCGACCCCGAGGTCATGCGTTACCTGGGCAACGGCCGCCCCACGCCCTCCGACGTCATCCGGCACGAGGTCCTGCCCCGCTTCGCCCGCTCCCAGGTCTGGGCGGCGGAGGAACTCTCCACCGGGCACTTCGTCGGCTGGTTCGCCCTCACCCCCCGGCCCGGCGGCCCCGCCGACGACCTCGAACTCGGGTACCGCCTGCGCCGCGCCGCCTGGGGCCGCGGCTACGCCACGGAGGGGTCCCGCGCCTTGGTCCGCAAGGCCTTCACCGACCTGGGCGCGGAGCGCGTCCACGCGGAGACGATGTCCGTCAACGCGCGGTCGCGGCGCGTGATGGAGAAGGCGGGGCTGTCGTTCGTCCGGGTCTTCCACGAGGAGTGGGACGAGGCGTTGCCGGGCGCCGAGCACGGCGAGGTCGAGTACGCGATCTCGCGTTCCGCGTGGGCCCCGTAGGCCGTGATCGGGGTGCCCGGGTGTTCGTGTGCCGGTTGTTTGCGCCTGCGGCGGGCATCCCC
>NZ_JARAVK010000153.1:0-22326 GCF_033792765.1 Streptomyces sp. PA03-6a
GGCCTGGGGTCGTGGGGGCGGGGTCGCGGCCGTTCATCCGTACCGGCGCAGTTCGTGGAAGAAGTCGTCGACGACGCGCAGCTCGCCGGAACGCGCCACCTCGTCGTAGACGTACTTGCCGACCGCGAGGTCGAGGACCCCGAGGCCGAAGGGCGAGAACACCACGGGCCGGTCCTCGCGGAGCGCCACCCGCCCGGCGATCACGTCGTCCAGCGTGCCGGCCAGGAAGTCCCGGTTGCCCGTGCGCTGCTCCGCCAGGTGCGGCGACGTGTCCGCCTTCAGGCAGTGCTCGACGTCGTCGACCACGTTGGTCGAGCCGAGCACGATCTCCGGCGTGAGGTCGCGCAGCGACATGTGCAGCACGAGCGGCTTGTGCCCGAACCAGGTCATGTCCCGTACGTGGGGCTCACCGGCGACGGTGGCGAAGACCACCAGGTCGCTCGAGCGGATGAGCTGCTCGGGGTCCTCGTGCAGGGTGATGCGTCCCGGGGCGCCCGTTTGCTCGACGTAGCCGCGGAAGCCCTTGGCGCTCTCGGTGGACAGGTCGTGCACGCCGATCTCGTCGAAGTGCCATCCGGTGCCCACCAGGTAGGTGTGGATGTAGCGGGCGATCAGTCCCGTCCCGAAGAATCCGACGCGCTTCGGGCGCCGGTCGGGGCGGCTCAGCCGGTCGGCGGCCAGGGCCGCCATCGCCGCCGTCCTGGTGGCGCTGATGATGGAGCTCTCCAGGCACGCGATGGGGTAGCCGGTGTCGTGGTCGTTGAGGATCAGCACCGCCGAGGCGCGGGGGATACCCGCCGCCACGTTCTCCGGGAAGCTGGAGATCCACTTCAGGCCGTCCACGCGCACGTCGCCGCCGATCGAGGCGGGCAGGGCGATGATCCGGGCCGTGGGGCGGTCGGGGAACCGCAGGAAGTACGACGGCGGGTTCACCGAGTCACCGGCGGAGTGCAGCCGGTAGGTGGTCTCCACGAGCTCCGTGATCTGCTTCTCGCGCCCGTGCAGCGCGCGCTGGACCTGGACACCGGGGACCACCGCGAACGGCGGTACGGTGAGCGGCCCGGAGGGCGTGGAACCCTGTGCGGTGGAGCGGTTGCTGGTCATGCGGTGGTCACCTCGACGGTCGGGGAGCAGTCGGCCAGGCGCACCGCGTCGGCCATGCCGACCAGCACTTCACGGGGGCCCTCGTAGGCCTCGCGGCTGTGCGCGGTGCGGATGTTGTCGACGAGCATCAGGTCGCCCGTCTGCCAGGGCTCGCGGGCGGTGTTCGCTTCGTAGACGGTGTTGAGCAGCTGGACGACGTCCGCGCCGATCGGGTCGCCGTTGCCGAAGCGGGTGTTGAACGGCAGGCCCTCGGCGCCGTACATGTCCACGAGGTACTCGTGCACCTCGGGGTCCATCGTCCATTCGTTGAGGAACGCGATCTGGTTGAACCAGCAGCGCCGGCCCGTGACCGGGTGGCGGACCACGGCACTGCGCCGCTGGCGGGTGCGCAGGGCCCCGTCCGGCTGCCACTCGAAGGCGATGGCGTTGGTGCGGCAGTAGTCCTCGACGGCGGAGCGGTCGTCGGTGCCGAAGGCCTCGGCGACGGTCGCCCCGATCTCGTCGTTGTAGCTGCGGGTGAGCAGCCAGCCCTCGCGCTCGAAGCGCTGGACCAGCTCGGACGGCAGCGCCTCGAGCACGGTCGGCGCGTCGGCCACCGCCGTCGCCCCGCCCTTCTCCGGCGCGGTCAGGCAGGCGAACATCATCATGCCGGGGAACTCGAGCCGGTAGCTGAGCTCGTGATGCATGCACATCGGCTGGTTGGGCGGCCAGTTGGAGGAGGAGTACAGGCCCTCGGCGTAGGTCCGCCGGGACGCGAAGGCCTCCTTCTCTGCGGTCAGCCGGCCGGCCAGTCGCCTGACCACGCCTGCGGCCTTGTCCGCGTCGGTGAGCCCGAGGCCGCGGATCAGGACCGAGCCGTGCTCGGCGACGACCGCGCGCAGCGCGTCGCGGTGCCCGTCGGCCCAGCCCGCCGGGTCCTGGACGGCCCCGGTGCGCAGGATCGGGGGTGAGCCGGGCCGCAGCTCGAGGTCGAGCAGGGACGGAGGGGAAGCTGAGGTCGACAACTGCGTCTCCTCTCGGTTGCCGTTCATGGGGAGGCCAGGAGTTCGGCGGCGCGCAGGACCGCCTGCGCCACCTCGTCCGGGCAGGTGCGGGGGAAGTGGTGACCGCCGCGGGCGAGCTCGTACAGGTCGACGTGCTCGGCCAGCAGCTGCCACTCGCGGTACCGGCGGGAGTGGTCCGCCGTGTACGGGTCGTCGGCGGCGACGACCACGGTGACCGGCGTGGACAGCCGCACCGGCGGTGCGGAGTCCAACGCGTCGGCGAAGTATCGGTGGGCCGCCACGCAGTCGTGGCGGTAGGCGGCGGCCACGTGCCCGGCACGGGCCCTGTCCAGCTCGGCGAGCTGTCCGTAACCGCCGTCGCCGCTCAGTTCCGCGGCGATGTCGGCGTCGCTGCGGCCGGTCAGCGCGTCGGCGGCGGCACGCCGCCCGGCGGAGTCGCCGAGCAGCTGCGCGCCGAGGAACACGCGCTGGACCTCCACGCCCCGCTCCCGCAGCCGCCGGGCGGTCTCCACCGCGAGGGCGGTGCCCGAGGAGTGGCCCCAGAGCAGGATCCGGGACAGTCCGCGGCCGGCGATCTCCTCGACCACCGCGTCGACCACCTGCGCCAGCGGCGCGAAGTCCTTGTCGCGGGCGGCAGGGTCGTGGCCGGGCAGCTCGACGGCGTAGACCGCGCAGCCGGCGGGCCGCAGGGCCGCGGCCAGCGGCCGGAAGTTCACCGCGTTGCCACCGGCGTACGGGAAGCACACCAGGGCGCCGTGCGGCTCGCCGTCCGGCTCCGACAGGGCCTGCAGCAGTCCGGGCCGGCGCGTCGTCCGGCCGTCGACCACCTCGGCGAGGTCGGCGAGGACCGGGTGCGCGGTGACGTCCTTGAGGGAGATCGCGCGGTCCAGCAGGATCGCCAGCCGTACGGCGGACAGGGAGGTGCCGCCGCGGTCGAAGAAGTGGTCCTGGCGCCCGATCCGCTCCTGCGGGACGCCGAGCACCGTCGCCCACGCCCTCGCCAGGCGCAGTTCGGCGGGGGTGCCGGGGGCCTGCAGGTCCGCCTCGGCGGAGTCCCGCTCGGAGGTCTCCTCCGCGGCGAGCGCCGTCAGGGCCTTGCGGTCGATCTTGCTGTTCGCGGTCAGCGGCAGGCTCTCCTTCCAGTGGAAGGCCGCGGGCACCATGTAGGCGGGCAGGGAGGCCGCCAGGTGCTCGCGCAGCACGTCCGCCTCCACGGGCGCGGGGCCCGAGTAGAAGGCGACCAGCTGGCTGCCGTCGTCGCTGACCACGACCGCGCCGTCGCGCACCCCCGGCGCACGGACCAGGGTGTTCTCGATCTCGCCGATCTCGATGCGGAAACCGCGGATCTTGACCTGGTGGTCCTTGCGGCCGAGGAACTCCAGCGTGCCGTCCGGGTGCCAGCGACCGTAGTCGCCGCCGCGGTACAGCCGCTCACCGGCGTGGTGGGGGTCGGTGAGGTACGCCTGCCGAGTGCGCTCGGGGTCGTTGATGTAGCCGCGGCCCACGCAGACCCCGGAGAAGACGACCAGACCGGGCGCGCCCAGCGGCACCGGGGACAGGTGCTCGTCGACGACGTACACCCGCACGTTGTTGACGGGCCGGCCCAGCGGCACCCAGTCGGTGTCCGGGACCCGGTCCATCACCGCGTGGTTGGTGTCGTCGCTGGTCTCGGTCAGCCCGTAGGCGTTGACCAGCTTCACGCCGGGCCGCACGGCGAACCAGCGCCCGATGAGGTCCTTCTTGAGGGCCTCGCCGGTCACCGACACGCAGCGCAGGTCCGGCAGTTCGCGCGGCTGCCGCTCCAGGGCGGACAGGACGACGTCCAGGTAGGAGGGGACGAGCTGGAGGACGTTCGCCCGGCCCTCGACGACCTTGTCGAGGAAGCGGTCGGCGTCCAGGATCGTCTCCTGCTCCACCAGCAGGGTGCGTCCGCCGACGAGGAGCGCGGAGACCAGCTGCCACAGCGAGATGTCGAAGCACTGCGGGGCGGTCTGCGCCACCACGTGGCCCTCGCCGATGCCGAGGTCGTCGATCTTGGCGTAGAGGTGGTTGAGGAACCCGGCGTGCTCGCACATGGCGCCCTTGGGCTCCCCGGTCGAGCCGGAGGTGAAGTAGATGTACGCCAGCTGGTCGCGGGCGACGGCCACGCGGGGGTCCTCGCTCGGGTGGTCCTCGGCGTAGGCGTCCTCGACCTGAAGCCGCTGCACCTCGGGGAGCGCGGACAGGGCCTCGTCCAGCGTGGCGGTGCTGCCGCGCTCGGTCAGCGCCAGGCGGCACTCGGCCCGGGCCAGGGTGTTCCTGATCCGCCCGGCCGGGAAGTGCGGCTCGATCGGCAGGTAGGCGCCGCCGGCCTTGAAGACCGCCAGCACGGCCGCCAGCCAGTCCAGGTTCCGCTCGGTGACCACCGCGACCACGCCCTCGCGCTCCAGACCACGGGCCAGGAGGGCGTGCGCCAGGCGGTTCGCGCGGGCGTTGAGGTCGCCGTAGGTCCACTGGCGGTCCCCGTGGACGGCCGCGACCGCCTCCGGGTGCGCCCGGACCCGCTCCTCGAACAACTCGTGCATCCGCCGGTCCGGCAGCTTCCTGCGCGGTCCGGCCATCCCGGTGAGCTGCAGCCGGTTCTCCTCCGCCGACAGCAGGCTCTTGCGGGTGTGCTCGGCGTCCAGGTCGGCGGCGATCCGCGCCAGGGCGGCCACGTGGTAGCCGGCGACGCGGGCCGCGGCGTCCTCGTCCATGACATCGTTGGCGTAGCGCAGCCGCAGCGAGAGCCGGCCGTCGCGGTCCGAGGCCCCGACCCAGAGCACGGTGCCGGGGGTGAGCTCGACGCCACCGCCGGACAGGTCGAAGACCGTCTCGAACAGTGGCTCGGCCAGGTCGAGCTCCTTGCGGAGCGCGTCGACCGGGAAGTCCTGGAAGGCCAGCAGCTGCGACTCGGCACCGTGCGCGTCCAGCAGCAGGGACCGCCACGAGCCGGGACCCGCCGACAGCCGGCACGGCAGCACCGCGCCGCCCGCGGCGACGTAACCGGTCACGACGTCGGCCTCGCCGGCGAGCGCTGCCAGCACCTTGGCGTGCGCGGCCAGCAGCACCGAGCCCACCGGGACGGCGACCTCCTCCGCCACACGGCGCACGGACGCCGTGAGGCCGTCGGGGACCGCCACCACGTGCTCGGCGGCGCCGGTGGCCGGTTCGGGAGTCCAGCGGGGGATCGCGGTGAACCCGCCCTTGACGAGCACTCCGCGCCAGAACTCCCGTCCGGCGTGCGCTGCCATGTCCATCGACCTGCCTCCACTCGCGGTTCCCACGGGACTACACACCGCTGATCAGCGCGGTGGCGCGATCGCCGCCGCTGTTCGGGGTCTTCGGGTTCTCGGGCATCTCCCGGGCGGGGTTGCCGCCCCACCGGGCGAGCGCGGGCAGTTCCTCGCCCTTCATCACGAAGGAGTCCGGGGCGATCACGGCGCCGTCGCCGACGGTCACCCCGTAGTGGACGAGGGCGCCCACGCCGAGGGTGCAGCCGGCACCCAGCGTGCTGTGGTCGGACTTGAAGGCGCCGTCCTCCTGGGAGTGGCTCTGGATGACGGTGCCCGCGTTGAGGGTGCAGTCGTCGCCGATGGCCGCCAGGGAGCGCTCCGGGAGGAAGAGGCCGTCGTCGAAGACCCGGCGCCCGATCCGCACGCCGAGCAGACGCCAGACGACGTTCTTGAACGGGGTGCCGTTGAGTACGTTCAGGTACTCCGTCGCCGCCGTCACCTTCCAGTAGCGTTCGTGCCGCCAGAAGTCGAGGTCGTAGATCGAGCAGTACAGCGGCCGCAGCCCGCGGAACCTGGTGACGATGCGCTCGCCGAGCACGATGTAGGCGACGGTGACCACCAGGACCACGACGTTCGCGACCGCGACCGCGGCGGCGCCGTACGTGGGGTAGAGGTCGGCGGCTACGGACGCGGTCAGCGCCACCAGGAAGAGCAGCAGCCACTGCAGCAGCAGGTGGAGCACCGCGGTGCCGGTGTTGTGCTTGTTCTTGTCCGACAGCAGGCGGTGGAACGCGTCGCCGTCCTTCAGGTGGTCGAATTTGCTGTCGCGGTCCACCGTGCGGGGAATCTCGAAGCTGGGCGAGCCCAGCAGTCCGACGTTCTCCCGGACGGGCCCCTCGACGGGGACCATGACCTTGGTCGCCAGCAGGCAGTTCTCGCCGGTCCTGCCCTGGGGCGGATAGGCGATGTGGTTGCCCAGGAAATTGTGCGGGCCGATCGCCGTACGGGTGACGCGGAAAGAGGTGCTGGAGTAGTCCGCATTCATGATGGACAGTCCGTCGGCGACCATGGTGCCGCTGCCGACCTTGCTCAGGTACGGATTCTCGTGCTTCACCTCGGTACCGAAATTCGAGCCGGTCTGTTCCACCGGCGACAGGTCGTACCCGATGGCGCGCAGGTAGTGCACGACGGCGGAACTGTCGCCGAAGAGGACGCGGAAGAACTTCCGGTTGGTGAGGAAGCCGATGGTGCGGTGGAGCCCGTAGCGGAACCCGTAGAGCGGGTGGACCGTGTCGGGCTTCACGAGCGGGTGCAGCAGCCGCGGCACGGTGACCACGACGAGGAGGCCCAGCAGCAGCGCCCCGCAGAAGAGGACGAAGGAGGCGGCCAGGGCGTCGGCGTAGAAGGTCCACGTCGTCAGGGCCACCGGGCCCGGCTCCAGCAGGAGGGCCAGGCGCGGGACCACCGCGAGGAGGATCGCCACCCCGCCGACCGCGACCGGGATCCAGGCGGCCAGGAGGATCAGCAACTGCGTCAGGCAGTAGGTGACACGGCGGCTCCTGCCGCACTCCACCGGCGCGACCACGCGGTAGTCCGCGGCGCCCGGCTGGGCCGGGGAGCCGTGCCAGCGCTCGCCGGCGGGGACCGCCTGGCCGCTGTGGAGCGAGGAGGCGTGGCCGAGTTGGGCGCCGTCGCCCATGGAGGTGCCGATGTCGAGCACGGTCACCTCGCCGATCAGCACTTCCTTGCCGAGGGTGACCGGACCGGTCTGGATCACCCCCGAGTGTCCCCGGTAGCAGGAGAAGTACGAGTCCTTGCGGATCACCGTGCCGTCGCCGATGGTCAGCAGGTCGGCGCAGACCGGGACGTGCTTGGAGAAGATCGCCACCCCGCGGCCTATTCGCGCGCCCAGCGCCCGCAGGTACAGCACGTACAGCGGTGAACCGACGAACAGCACCATGGGGTTCGCCCGGATCAGGGTCCGCACGCACCAGAACCGGAAGTACGCCAGGCTCCAGATGCGGATCTCCTGCGGCTTCCACCGTCCGACCAGGAGCCACTTGCCCGCGACCGGCAGGACGCAGACGCCCGCGAAGGCCGCGCCGCCGAACTCCACGGACCGCAGGTAGGTGTCGAAGGGGCTCGTGCCGGCGGATATCCACTCCGCCCCACGCGTCACGACGAGCGCGGCGAGGTACGAGTAGCCCAGGAAGAACAGTGCCTGCAGCACGCCGCAGAACACGTAGCGCGGCGTGCCCTTCGCCGCCGTCACCTGGATCGGCTCCGGGAGCGGCACGTCGGCGAGTGCCTGGGTGGCGGGGGTCTGGGCGCCGACCGGCGGGGCGTCCGCCAGGGCCGTCGCGAGACTTCTGATCGTCGGGTACCGGTAGATGTCCTTCATCGACACGGACGGCAGGTCCTGGTGCTTGCGCACGCGGGCGCAGAAATGTGCCATCACCAGGGAGTCGGCACCCATTTCCGTGAAGAAATGGCTGTCGACCGACACCCGGTCCGTGTGCACGATGCCCGCCAGGATGTCGGCGAGGATCCTTTCCGTGCCGTCGGCCGGGGCGGTGTAGGGGTGCCCGGTGGTTGAAGATTCATCGGGATCCGAAGCGGGATCCGACGCCAGGACCTCTGCAGATTTTTCCACGATGTGAGCTCCTTGAGGAAAAGTCGACCACGGGCGGCCGGTAAAGCCGGTACCCGGTGTCCCTCTTGCCCCGGCTATGGGCCGGAGCGAGTAATCCGGAAGCCATGCGGTCGTGAGCTCTTCTCTCGCCATACAACCATATGTCGCTCCTCGTAGTCTCCGCCGTCCTCGTTCGGACTGCCACTCGAAGATGATCGAAGTGGTATGTCGCGACCCTGGACTGCGCAAATGCTCGGGAAGTCGCGATGAATCGACGAGTACCGTTCCCGAAAGGCGGAAAAACCACCGATTCGCAAGGTTGCGGGAAAGTCGCGGAGATGCGATAAGCGCTACCGAGAGTGGTCGTCCCAGTCAAGAGAGTTAAAAGGCGACGGCCATGTGCTGAGGCCTCGTCATATGGCTGAGCCCGCCCGCGCACAGGCTGCGCGGGCGGGCTCGGTGGTCGCAGGGGTCACGGGCAGTCGTACGAGAAACCCGTCGTGACGGCGCGGTGGCCGGGAGTGGTGATGCGCAGTTCCGCCTGCGCCCGGTACGTGCCGTGACCGCGGAAGGTCCACAGCAGATGCAGCCGCGCCTCGTGGCGGCCGCGGGGAACCTCTTCGTACAGCACGTCGGAGGAGGTGCCGTCGTTGCGTAGCCAGCGGTAACTGATCGTGCCCGGGTGGCCGTTGGTCGTGACGACGGCGACGAGGTCGACGGTCGTGTCGCACGCGGGTGCCGACGGGTAAGCGGTCACCGTCACCCGCTTCACCTCGAGGCCCGGACCGAAGCGCTGCCAGGCCAGGAAGACGAGCACCGCCACCAGCACCGCTCCGGCCAGTGCGTACCGCCGCGGCCACCTGCGACGATGCGGTCCGGGCGGCGGAAGCGGGATGATCCGGCCCCGCCACACCTCGGCGGCGACGTTGGCCCGGGCCGCCGCGGCGGGCGTGACGCCGGGCCCGAACCGCATGACCTCGCCCTCGACCCGGTCCGGCAGGACGACGGTGGGGCCGGCCTTCACCGTCGGCACCGCCCCCTCGGCGCTGACCACGGGCTCGAGCCGGGCCGTCGGCAGTGTCGACGGCGCCCAGTGCTCGGCGAGGACGGTCGCGCTGTACTCGGGATCGGCGTCCTGCGGCGTCGCGCCGTGCGGCCTCGGGTCCTGAGGGGTCGCGTCGTTCGGCGCCGCGTCCGTGGGGCCGAGACGGAAGGTGCGCCCGGTGTCCTCCGGGGGGAGGTCGCGTGACCCGTTCACGTGATCACGCAACCACGGGTGAGGATCTGCTGGAACGACTGCCCGTTGGCCGCCGTCGGGTCGGTGGTGGCGACCGCGCCGAACCAACAGCCGCTGCCCCGCGGGAACGTGTGGTCGGCGGTGAAGGAGTACGAGGTGGAACCGCTGCGGGTGAAGGTCTGTGCGCCGTCGGCGGTGCCGGGCTCTCCCTTCGCGTCGCTTGTGTACCAGGTCACCGTGACGGTCACGGAGCGTGCATCACTGGTGCGCAGCCGGATCGTGGCCGAGGCACTGAATACACCCGTCTGGGCGAGCGAGGTGACCGAGACGTCGCTCACGCTCACCGGGGGTGTCGTCGACGCCGAGGGCGACACCGTCGGCTTGGCCGTCACGGACGCGGAAGCCGTGGCCGAGGCCGTCGTGGTCGGCGTCGGTGCGGTCGGCGTGGTGACGGCAGTCGCCCCGGTGGAGGCCGAGGCGCTCTCCGAGGTGGAGGGCGACGGGCTCGGGGAGCCGGGCGAGGGACTGCCCGGTGGAGCCGTCGTCCCCGGCGCTTCGGCGGTGCCGCGCGGGGTCGCTCTCGTTGTTTCCCCTGTCCAGTTGGCGGTCGTCTGGCGCGGGCCCTCACCCGAGGCCACCGCGGCGAAGGTCAGCAGTCCGGCGATGATCACACCGCCCGCCGCGGCGAGCATGCCCTGACGTTTCAGGCGTCGTGCACCGCCGCCGACCACCGTCGTGGCCAGGTCGACCGTCCCCGGCCCGGGTCCCGCCGACGGCAAGAGCAGCGGCAACAGCGCCGCGAGCGCGGCGAGCCTGCGCTGCCCTCGCTCCTCCCAGTCGTTCCCGTAGGCCGCTCCCGCGATCACCTCCAGTTCCGCCACGAACGCCTCGGCGTCCGCCGGACGCTGCGCCGGGTCCTTCGCCATCCCGCGCAGGACCAGTCCACGCACGGACTCCGGTGCCCGCTCGACCGGTACCGGCGCTTCGATGTGCTGCACGGCCAGCTCGGCGAAGTTCTCACCGTGGAACGGCTTGCGGCCGGTCAGGCACTCGTAGAACGTCGCGGTCGCCGCGTACACGTCGGTCGCGGGCGATGCCGGGCGCCCGTTCCACTGCTCGGGGGCCATGTAGGCGGGCGTCCCCGCCACGGCCCCCTTGGTTCCGGTGCGCAGGGCGATACCGAAGTCGACCAGCTTCGACGTTCCGTCCGCCGCGACGAGGACGTTCTCCGGTTTGTAGTCGCGGTGCACCAGACCCTTGCGATGGGCGGCGGCGAGGCCGAGCAACGACCCCTTGAGCACCACCAGGGCTGCTTCGGGCCCGGTGGCTCCTTCCTGGCGGAGTAACGCCCTCAGTGCCAGGCCGTCGACCAGCTCCATGACGATGGCTGCGCCTGCGGGGCCCTCCACGTACTCGTACAGACTGGCGACATATGGGGTGTGGAGACCTCCCAGCAGCTGGGCCTCGGCTCGGAACTCCTGCAGGAACTCCGGGTCGCCCCGCAGTTCGTCGCTCAGGTACTTGATCGCGACGGGCGTTGACGTGGCGTCATGGGACGCGAGCACCACGCGACCGCTGCCGCCCGAGCCCAGTTCTCTGGCCTCGGTGTACCCCGGAGCCCTCCAGCCGCTCATTCACTTGTCCCCCCTGCATGTGGCGCGGCGCCGGCGACCGCGTCGACTTTTCCTCAACAGACACGATTCCTCGGCGACCGGTTCCCGGGGAACCCCCCACCCGGCTGAACACCCCCCGCCGACCGTCCGTACTACGGGGGGGACGTGCGTCCCGATCCACCGAACGGCAACAGGAAGGCGGCCGGCATGGCCCCATCGCGCCACGTGCTCAGCTCCGTCGTCGCAGGCACGGCCGCGTTGCTGCCGCTGGCCCTGGCGGGACCGGCGGCCGCTCACGGCGCGCCGGTGTCCCCGGTCAGCCGTGCCGCGGCGTGCGCGTCCGGAAGCGGACAGTACGTGGGGACGGCCGCCTGCCGGGCCGCCGCGGCCGCCAACGGCGGGAGCCGGCCCTTCGCGGACTGGGACAACCTCCGCGTCGCCGGGGTCGCGGGCCGCGACCGCCAGGTGATCCCGGACGGGAAGCTGTGCAGCGGCGGGCTGGCCGCCTTCCGCGGCCTCGACCTGCCGCGCTCCGACTGGCCGGCCACCCGGCTGACGCCGGGCGCCGCCTTCACCATGGCGTACGGGACGACCATCCCGCACCAGGGGACGTTCCGGCTGTACCTCACGAAGGAGGGCTACGACCCGACCCGGCCGCTGACCTGGTCGTCGCTGGCGAGCGACCCCTTCGTGAAGGTCACCGACCCGCCCGTGTCCGGCGGCGCCTACCGCATCAGCGGGCGGCTGCCCTCGAACCGCACCGGGCACCACGTCCTCTTCACGATCTGGCAGAACTCCTCGACACCCGACACGTACTACTCGTGCTCCGACGTCGTCTTCCCGGCCGCCGCGGCCAAGGCACCGGCCAAGCCCGCGGAGCCGGCGAAGTCGTCGAAGCCCTCGCCGACCGCGGCCTCCGCGACGCCCGGGGCCACGGCGTCAAAGGGCACGGCGTCCCCCTCCGCCATTCGGACGGCCGGATCCCCCGCGGCCGCCCAGGCCTCCCCGCGGGACGCCGTGCGTACCCCGGCCACCCAGCCCGTGGCCGCCGAGAGCGAGGGACCGGGGCGCACCCTGCTGGCCCTCGGCAGCGCCACCCTGCTCGGCGGCATGGCCGCGATCGCCCTGCTGTTCCGGCTGCGCCGCTCACCGGGCGCACCCGGGGCCGGTAGTTCCTGACGTCGAAGCCCCGCCGGACAGCCGGCTAGCGCAGCGGTTCGCTCAGTTCGATGGAGCGCAGGGCGGCCGCCAGGGACGGTCCGTCGCCGACGTCGAGGGCGGTGTCGGTCAGTTTGATGACGTGTTCGTCGCCGTGCTCCAGGGCCCGTTCGAAGACCTCCTCGGACGTGAAGGTGCCGGGCGGGGTGTACGCGACCGGCGCGTCCGGTGCGTACATCGCGGTCACCGCGGCGGAGGCCGTCCAGGCGGCCCGCAGGCTCGGCACCCACAGGGCGCGTGGGAGCGCGGGCAGGGTGCGCAGGACGGCGTTGGGGGCGGTGGCCGCGTGGACCAGCATCGTCTCCTCGCCGTGGCCGTGGGTGGCGTACCGGTGGGTGGCCGCCCGCACCAGTTCGGTGAGGCGGGTGCGGGCCTCGTCCGGGTCCGCGACCGCCGCCGCCCACACCGGCAGGCCCGTGACGCGGCCGAGCCGGGCCGGGAAGCCGCCGTCCCGTACGGCGAGGGGCGCGACCGCGTCGAGGGCGGCGGCCGCGCTGCCCGCGCCGGGCAGTGGTGCGAGGTCCGCGACGGGGTGGTGGCGGGCGGCCCAGTAGCCGAGTCCGTGGGCGAGTTCGGCCAGCCGGGGTCCGGTGCTCTCGCCGGCCAGCAGGGTGCGTACGGCGTGGCCCACCCGGATCACCGGGTGCGTCGAGCCGCCGTACATCCCGGGCAGGAGGCGGGGCCACCACAGCGTGAGCACCTCGCGCCAGGGGTGTTCGGCGATCTCGCGCCCGAAGTAGCCGATCCAGTCGGCGGCCCGGCGCGGATCGCCGAGCGCGGCCCGCCAGTTGCCGGCCGTGACCGGCTCGGTGCCGGACGGGAACTCCTCGAGCTTGCGCGCGTACAGGTCGAGCCAGCGATGCACCGACCGGGCCTGTCCGTGGGCGGCGAGGGCCTCGACGGCCATCGGCGCGTGGTTGGTGAGCCGCCCGAGTCGTTCGGGCCCCGATCCGTGCAGTCGCTGGAGCGCCTCGTCCAGGGTCCCTGTCGTATCCATGGCCAGGACAGTAGGCGGGGCGCCGCGGCGGCGTAACCGGCCGCAGGCGTAGGACCCGGCCTAGGTCGCACGGTCCTTCAGAGCCCCGCGGAGCCCTTCGGAGCCCTTCGGCCCGGGCTCAGGCGAGCCCGAAGGAGTCCGCCAGGGAGTCGATCTGGGCGGCCAGGAGCGTGGCGCCGCTGTGGCCCATGCCCTCGAACTGGCCGGCCGTCTCCAGGCCGACGGCGCCGTGCAGCTGGGACCACGCGAGCACGGCGCCGGCCAGGGGCACACCGGGGGCCGCCGCGGCGCGCTCCCCGGCGTCGGTGGTCACCCAGGCGGCGACGGCGTCGTCGCGGCGTGCCCAGCTGTCCATCTCCTCGACGACGGGGAGGACGGCCGCGGTGGGGGAGGCCGTGGCGAAGACCCCCAGGAAGGGTCCCAGGGCCGCCCTGGCGCGCTCCACGGTGTCGGCCGGCCGCGTGTGGCACCTGCCCACGGCGCCCGCGGTGAGCACCCGCGAGGTGCACCGCATGGTCGAGGAGCGCGTCGGGCGGCCGCTGAAGGTCGTCGTCCTCGACGGGCCGCGGCCCTTCGGGCCCTTCGACGAGGAGTTCATGGCCGAGTACGCCGAGATGTTCTACCAGCACACCGAGCCGCAGGTCATGGACTCCTCGGCCTTCGAGCGGGCCTTCGGCGCGCGGCCGGCACCGCTCGGCGAGGCGCTCGACGCCACCGTCGCCTGGTACCGCGGACTGCTCGCGGGCACGTGACGGCGGCGCCCTCCCGGCGCCGGTCCCGTGGCCTTAGGGGGCCGGTACGAGACCGTCGGCGACGAGGCCGGCCAGGACGGCCTCCCCGAGCGCGTGCACCGCCGACTGTGGGCGCACCATCACGGTGAACTCCTTGACCAGGCCCGCCTCGTCGACCTGCAGCAGGTCGATGCCGTGGATGCTCTTGCCGCCCACGGTGGCACGGAACACCAGCACCGTCGACGGTGCCTCGGTGCCGTCGGCGCTCGTCTCGACCGTGCCGTCGAGGGTCCCCACGTAGTGGAAGTCCTCGAAGGTGCGCAGCAGGACGCCGAAGAGTCCCAGCACCATGGGCTTGCCCTCGAACGGGGTGAACTTCACCGGGCTGTAGAGGCGGATGTCGTCGTGGAACAGTTCGTCCAGCGCGCTGAGATCGCGGCGCTCGACGGCGGACCGGAAGCGGTCGGCGGCTGTCATGGCTCCTCCTGGTCGTCCGGCTCCGGACGTCGACACTCAGAAAATTGATTACTCAGTTTCTTGAGTATCATGGGGAGCGGTCACACGGAAGAGCACGGCACGGCGGGACAGACGTGACGGCGGACGGAAGGGGAGCCGGGATGGCCCTGCGGCACGCGGTCCTGGCCGCACTCCTGGACGGGGAACTCAGCGGCTACGAGCTGACGAAGGCGTTCGACATCGGGGTGGCGAACTTCTGGCACGCCCTGCCGCAGCAGCTCTACGCCGAACTGACCAGGCTCGAGAAGGACGGGCTGATCGCGGGCCGTGAGGTCGTGCAGGACAGCCGGCCCAACAAGCGGCTCTTCCACGTCACCGAGGGCGGGGTCGCCGAGCTGGAACGGTTCGCGACGGCGGTCGGCAAACCCTCCTTCATCCGCGACGACCTGCTCGTGGCGGTGCAGGCCGCGGACGTGGTCGACGCCGGGGAGCTGATCGCCCGGCTCGGCGAGCGGGCCGCCTTCGCCGACGCCAAGATCGAGCTGTTCGAACGGCTCCTCGCGCGGATGCGCGGCGGCCGCACCGAGGAGGAGTTCCTCGGTCGCGGCCGCCGCGTCGGCCCCTACCTCACCTGCCTGCGCGGCCTGGCCTTCGAGGAGGGCAACCGGGACTGGTGCCGGCGGGCCGCCGAAGTCCTGCGGCAGCGGGCCCACGTCGCCGAGGAACGCTGACGGCCCGCGACGCCCGGTCTCATCCCGCCCGCAGGGCGGCCGTCAGCCACGCCACCGCCGGGGCCAGCGCGGGCGGCGCCTCCTGCCCGCCCACCCGCGCCAGCAGCTGCCAGTAGCGCTCGTATCGGGAGTCGTGGGAGATCTCCAGCCGTTCGGCCAGCCATCCGCGGAACTCCGGACCGTCCGCCCGGCCGGACAACTGCGCGTACGCGCGGACGAGTTCCTCCACGACAGGACGGGCCGCCGGCGATGCCGGGCCGATGCCCGCCGCCACGGCGCCGCCCGCGCGCTCCCGCAGCAGCTCGGCCGTCCGGCGGGCCGCCGCCGGGTCCGGCTGACCGCCCTCGGCGAGGGCGCGGCTCTGGTCGGCGACGGCGCGGCGGACGCCGGCCCTGAAGTCCTCGTCCTGGATCAGCTCGGCCAGCTCCACCCAGGCGCCCACCTGCTCCGGCGAGGCGTCGTCGGGGAGTTCGGGCGTCGCGGCGCGCATCATGGCCGGGAAACCGGGGTCGACGTCGATGCCGCTCACGACGTCGTCGACGAACTCGTCGACGAGGCGGCGGCGTTCACGGTCCGAGAGGGTGGCGAGTCGGTGCATCAGTTCCGTCTCCTGTGGTGAGGCCCCGCGCCCCGCGACCGTCCGCAGCACCGCCTGGCGGACCCGCAGGGTGCGGATCTGCACCTCCAGCGCCTCGGCGTGGGCCGCGGCGACCTCGGCGACGGTGACCTTCCTGTCCAGGATGGAGTGGACGGCCGCGAGGTCGATGCCGAGCTCGCGCAGCGTGCGCACGAGGGCCAGACGGTCCAGCGCGGCCCGGTCGTAGAGCCGGTAGCCGGCGGGTGTCCGATCGGTCGGCGGCACCACTCCGGTGTCCGACCAGTACCGGATGGTCTTCACCGTCAGACCGGTCAGCTGGGCCAGCTCACCGATGGTGTGGAGGGTGTCGTCGTCCATGTCCGCCATCCTGGGGTCTCCCGCCGCGGGAGACTCAAGCATGATGCGCCCCGGGCTGCGCCGCGCCTCACCAGGCGCGGGCCTCGCGCAGCAGCAGGTCGCGGACGAGGCCGAGGTGCGGGTGGTGGTCGGCGCCCGGGCGCTGGACGAGGTAGGCGGTGTTGATGGGCGGGTCGTCGGGGTCGAGCAGCGGGACCAGGGTGCCCTCCGCCAGGGCGGCGGCGCACAGGTAGCGGGGGAGTACGGCGAAGCCCGCGCCCGCGGCGACGGTGGCGAGTACGCCGCGCAGGTCCGGGACCGTCACGGCGGCCTGGCCGGTGAGACGGCGGCCGAACACGTGGCGCCAGTAGCGGCGCGCGATCGGCAGGTCCTCGGCGTACGAGACGAGCGGGACGCCGCTCAGCGCGCCGGGCCCGCCGGAGGCCACGTCCAGCGGGGCGGCCCGGGACGGGGCGGCCACCAGCACGAACTCCTCGTCCATCAGGGGCACGGCGCTGAGCAGGCGCCCGCGCGGGCGGTGCGTGGAGATCACCAGGTCGTGCTGCCCGGCCCGCAGCGACTCCAGCAGGACGTCGGTGAGCCCGGTGCCGATCCGCAGCCGTACGCCGCGCTCGACGAGCGGCGCGAGCGCGGGCAGCACGCGTTCGCACAGCAGCTCAGCAGGGCCGCCGAGGCGGACCGGCTCGGCGGGGAGGTCCGCGTCGCCGTGCCCGCGGTCGGCGACGGCGGCGAGCGCGTCGAGCGGCTCGGCCACCCGTCCGGCGAGCTCGTCGGCGAAGGGCGTGGCGGCGACACCGCGGGGCAGCCGTTCGAAGAGCTCGCGCTCCAGTTGGCCTTCGAGCGTACGGATCTGGGTCGTCACCGTCGGCTGGGAGAGTCCCAGGAGCCGCGCGGCCGCGGTGAAGGAACCGGCGCGGTGCACCGCCAGGAAGGTGCGCAGCAGCGTCAGGTCCAGCGACCCCCCTCCCGGGCCCCCGCCCCCGTGCCCCGGGCGTATTCCCGGCGACCCATTGGAAACCGTATGGCTCATGGTGGCGATCCTATTGGAAGCCAATGGGAGGTCCGCCCTACCGTCGAGCCGTCCGGCCCGCTCCGACGCGGTCCGGTGGCAACCGAGCACACCAAGGAGACCTGACATGGCGAAGATCCTGTTCGTCCTGACCGGCGCCTCGTCCTGGACGCTGTCCGACGGCACCGAGCACCCCACCGGCTTCTGGGCCGAGGAGGCCGTGACCCCGTACCGGATCCTCACCGCCGCCGGTCACGAGGTCGTGGTGGCCACCCCGGGTGGTGTCGTGCCGGCCGTGGACCGGGGGAGCCTGGCCGCCGAGTTCAACGGCGGGGAGGAGGGCGCCCGGGCCGTCGCCGAGGAGCTGGAGGCGATGACGGTGCTACGGCGCCCGATCAAGCTGGAGGAGGCGGACCTCGACGACTACGCCGCCGTGTTCTATCCCGGCGGGCACGGGCCGATGGAGGACCTCGCCGTCGACCGGGTCTCCGGACGCCTGCTGACGGCCGCGCTGGACTCGGGCAAGCCGCTCGGCGTCGTCTGCCACGGCCCCGCGGCCCTGCTCGCCGCCGAACGCGCCGACGCAGGCTGGCCGTTCGCGGGCTACCGGCTGACCGGCTTCACCAACGCAGAGGAGACCCAGGGAGGGCTTGCCGGCCGTGCCCCCTGGCTCCTGCAGGACCGTCTGGTCGCCCTCGGCGCGGACTTCCAGGAGGGCGAGCCGTGGACGCCCCACGTGGTGACCGACCGCAACCTGATCACCGGTCAGAACCCGGCCTCATCCCGCCCGCTGGCCGAGCGCCTGCTCGCCACGCTGGCCTGAGGCTGGACCGGCCCGCCCGGCGCCCCCGAGGATGGGGCGCCATGAAGGTGAACAGCGTGGCCGAAGCCGAGGCCCTGGCACGCCTGGCGCACGAGGGCCAGACCGACCGCATCGGCGTGCCCTACATCGAGCACGTCCGGGCCGTCGCGGCGGGCCTCGCCGCCTTCGGCCCGGACCTCCAGATGGCCGGACTCCTGCACGACGTCATCGAGGACACCCTCTGGACCGCCGGCCGGCTGCGCGCCGCCGGCGTCCCGGAGCGGGTCGTCGGCATCGTCGAGCAGGTCACCAACCAGCCGGGCGTGTCCTACGAGGACAAACTGCGCCGGATCGCCGCCGGCCGGGACGCGGCCCTGGTGAAGATCGCCGACAACGCCCACAACAGCCACCCGGACCGGGCCGCGCGCCTCGACGAGGCGCAGCGGCTACGGCTGGCCGCCAAGTACCGCGGGGCGCGGGCGATCCTGTGGCCCGCGGTGCCCCGCGAGGACGTCGCCACGATCCTCGCGGTCGTCAACCCGGCACTGCTGACGGATCTTCCGCCGGCCTGGTGATCGCGGTGACCACCCGCTGCAGGCTGGCCAGCCAGATCGCAGCGTCGACGGCGTAGTACAGCAGCGGGTCCGGTGCCCGGCCGCCCGAGGCGGCGCAGACGTCCGCGATGACCGTGCGGTCCGTCGGCACGCTCCGTCGCGGGGACTCGGCGGGTGCCGGACGCATCGTGCCCGAGCGCAGGTCGTAGGTCAGCGGCAGGGTGGTCAGCCGCAGATGGTGCGCCGCGTCCCGCAGGTGCGCGGCGCTGAGCGGCCACGCGGCCAGCGCGCCCGGCGGGCAGTGGTCGACGAGGGTCTGGCCCATGGTGAGGACCCGGTTCCCGGCCAGCATGATCGCCTGGAAGTCCGTCGGCAGCGCGGGTCCCGCACCGGGGGCGTCGCGTTCGGTGGCGAACTGCGCGTAGCTCGCCTCCGCGATCAGCTGGGCGAGCCGGGCCCTGGACAGCTCGTCGCCCACCGTCCCGGTCCCGGTGATGCACTCGGTGATCCGGGTGACCGCCAGGGTGCCCTGGTCCAGCAGCCGCGAACAGGCCCGCCCCAGCTCGCCCGTGCCGCCCCGCGGCCAGGCCAGCAGCCCGACGAGGATGCCGGTCAGCGCCCCCGTCACCACGTCCGCGATCCGGAACGCGGCGAGTTCAGGACCCGAGGGGGCGATCTGCGTGAAGGCGGAGGCCACCGCGATCGTGAAGAACGCCTGGCCCCAGCCGAGACCGAGCACCGGCCCCGCCGTGAACGCGAGGAAGAACACGGGCGTCATCATGACCGCGTACACCGGCGTGTGGTCGCCCACGAGCAACAGCAGCAACGCGGCCACCCCGGCCCCCAGCAGCGTGCCCCGCACCGCGGGGACCACGGTCGTACGGGTGCCGGCGGCGCTGGTGCGCATCACCGTCAGCGTGGTCAGGAGCGCCCAGAAGCCGTGCGACAGGTCGAGCCCGCCCGCGATCAGCCGCGCCGCGGCGAGGGCCAGTGCGATGCGTACGGCGTTCTGGAAGTAGACCGAGCGCGGCGTGAGATGGGCCCGCATCCGGTGCCCGTACAGGGCGACGGGGGACTGCCCCGCGTACCAGAACGGCCCCAGCCGCTCCTCGGGCCGTGTCGTGTCGGGCGGCACCGGCGCGCCGAGCGCGATCCGCACGGAGGTGACCAGGAAGGCCGCGGTGTACGCGATGTCGAGCGCGATCGCCCCGTCCCGCACCGTCGTGGCGGACGTCCCCCCGGACACCGGCCGGCGGGCCCGGTGCTCCTCGAAGGCCGCCGCGGCGGCCGCGCATGGGGCGACCAGGGGCGCCGGGGCCTCGCCCTTCAGCGCCCGGGCGGCACTGTGGCAGGCGGTGGCCGAGGCCAGCAGCATCCGCGACCGGGCCGGGTCGGGGGCCGGTGTGCGGTCCGCCGCGTCCTCGGCCAACTGCCCGGTCTGCGCCAGCAGGTGCCGCAGGTACGCGGCCCCCTGGCACAGCGCCCGGTCGCGTGCCCCCGCCGACGCCGGGCGCTCGTCCTTCGGCACGTGGCTCATGCGCAGCTGCTGCGCCGTCCCCAGCAGGCTTTCCAGTCGCTCGGTCACCACCGGCGGCTCGAGCGCCAGAGACCGCAGGGCCTTCGCCGCGGTCTCGCACGCGTGGGCGAGCCGGTCCTGGTAGCGGCCCGGCGACGGATCCGGCCACACCCACACCTCGGCGGCGGCCATCAGCAGCACGCCGACCACCAGACCGCACAGGCGCAGGCCCAGCGACTCCGGCTGGTACGGGGGGAAGCACGGCAGGATGTAGAACAGCTGCAGCCCGTTGGCGAGCCCCACGAGCTTGGGCCCGCCCACGCCCGCGTACGTCACCGCGAACCCGACCCCGAGCATCCCCAGCGCCGCCGTCCAGTCGCTGACGGCCAGTGCCGTGCCCAGGGCGATGAGCAGCGCGGCCACCGGCAGCGCGGCCAGCAGGGTGCGGGCGCGCTCGACCGGCGTACCGGGAACGTAGGACAGGCCACCGGAGGCCACGGCGCCGAAGAGGGCGTAGATCGCGACGACCGGCTGGCCGAAGCCGTAGCGCGCGACGTAGAAGCTCAGGCACGCCACGAGGGCCACCCGCACCGAACGGCGCACCGCCCGGAGGCCCGGATCACGGGCCCGCAGCCACTCCAGCGCACCGCGACCGGGCACCCGCGGCCTCCTCGTTCCTCAGGTCCACGACACGCCGGACCCCTTCAGATCACGGTAGGCCGGGCAGGACCGCCCGGCCACCGCGCTGTCCCGCCCCGCCCGCGCCTCACAGGCGCACGGTGACCAGCGCGATGTCGTCGGCCGCGCCTCCGGTGACGCCGAGCCGGGCCAGCAGGGCGTCCGCGAGCCGCTCGGCGCCGAGCCCGGGGGTATCGGCGAGCGCGGAGGTCAGCCGGGCCAGGCCCGTGTAGATGTCCTCCCTGCGGCGCTCGATCAGACCGTCGGTGTACAGCACCAGCGTGTCCCCCGGGCGGTACGACAAGGCCGCCTGCGGCCGGGCGACGTGGGCGGGGCGGGCACCCAGGGGCGGGTCGGTGGCCTGGTCCAGCAGTTCGCAGGTGCCGTCGCCGTGGAGCAGCACGGGCGGCGGATGCCCGGCGCTGCTGTAGCTGATCGTGCGCCGCTCCTTGTCGATCAGCGCGCTGACGGCGGTGGTGGCCACGGCTCCCTCGACGCAGCGGGCGTAGAGGCCGACGACCTCCAGAGCCTTGGCGGGACCGTCGACGGTGCGCATGGCCGCGCTCAGCGCGCTGCGCAGCATCCCCATGACGCTGGCGGCCTCCAGGCCGTGGCCCACGACGTCGCCGACCGCCACCGCGTAGCAGTTCGGCGAGAGGTTGACCACGTCGTACCAGTCGCCGCACACGTTCAGCGAGCCCGCGGCCGGCAGGTAGCGCACCGCGATGTCCTCGTGCTGGTGCAGGTCCGGTGAGTGGAGCATGGCCTCCTGCAACGTGAGGGCGACCTGCCGTTCGCGGGCGTGGGCCTCGCGCAGCTGGTCGTTGAGGCGCTGCAGCTCCCGGGCCCGCGCGTACAGCTCGGCCTCCATCGCCTGTTCCCGCTCGCTCAGGTCCGAGCCCTGCAGCCCGTGCCGGTGCTGGCGGGCCTGGACGAACGAGGTCACGTCCTCCACCCGGTGGATGATCCATGCGACGGTGCCGTCCGGCCCGAGGACGGGGGTGTTGATCGGGCTCCACCAGCGCTCCTCGAACTTCCCGGGATCGGCCATCACCGGGATGTCGTACTTCTGCAGCGCCATCGTGTCGGGCTCGCGGCAGGTCAGGGCCCGCTGCAGAGAGGCGCTGAGGTTGCGCACCCCGTCCGCCAGCGGGTCGTCCGGGTTGTCGGGGAACGCGTCGAAGATGTACTGGCCGATCAGGTCGTCCCGGGTGCGGTTGGTCGCCGCCAGGTACGCCTGGTTGACGCCCACGATCACCAGCGCGGCGTCCAGGACCAGATACGGGCTCGGGGTCGCCGCGAACAGCGCCGCGTAGTCGATCTGCGGTGTCGCCACGGCGTGCTCGTCGTCCCCCGTGTCCGGCAGGGCCACGCAACCAATCTATAAGGCGTTCGGCCGGCGGGCCCGCCCGGCGGCGGGTTCAGCCCGAGGCGAGCGACGTACGGGACTCCAGGTCGCGGCGCGTGGCGTCGCCGTACTCACCGCTCTCGTCGCCGCGGACGCCGTACCAGACCTGGAAACGGGCGACGGCCGCGGCGAGGCGCCCGTCGAAGCGGCCGTCGACGGCACCGTCCGCGTAGACGTCCGGGATCCGCAGCAGCCGGGCCTGGAGCTCGCTGACGGCCGGTCCGGTGTCGCCCTGCCGGAGCACCCCGCCGATCGCGCCCGGCTCGCCCGGTGCGGGCGCGATCGGCGGGGTGCTCCGGCAGCGCGTCAACGAAGCGGTCGTCAGCGAGCTAACAAACCGGCTGCTGCAACTCCACTAGTCCCACTGGGACTATGCCTCAACGAGCAGCTGTGACAGCAGCGGCAACTCTAACGGAGCAGAGTCGCA
>NZ_JARAVK010000154.1:0-22027 GCF_033792765.1 Streptomyces sp. PA03-6a
CCTCCCGCCCGCGAACCCTCCGCGAGGACCCATGACCACCGCAGCAACCCGCCCGGACGTCAAGCGGGGAACCCTCCCCGTCTTCGCCACGGCGACGGCGATCACGGTCGCCAACATCTACTTCACCCAGCCCCTCCTCGACCAGATCGCCCGCAGCTTCGGCATCTCCGCCTCCGCCGCCGGCCTCGTGGCCACGGCAGGACAGATCGGCTACGCGCTGGGGATCGTGGCCGTCGTCCCGCTCGCGGACCGCGCCCGGCTGCGCCGGCTGTCCAGGGTCCTGCTGGCGGTGACCGCCGTCGCGCTCCTGGGGGGCGCCCTGGCCCCGTCCGTCGCCCTGCTGGGGATGGCGACCCTCGTGCTCTCGGCGAGCACCGTGCTCCCGCAGGTGATCATGCCCACGGTCGCGTCCATGGCCGCCCCCGGCCAGGCCGGCCGGGTGCTGGGGGCGGTCGGCACGGGGCTGACGATGGGCGCCCTTCTCTCGCGCACCGCCTCCGGGCTCATCGCCCAGGCCGCGGGCACCTGGCGGGCCGGCTTCCTCGTCGCCGCGGCGGCCACGGCGGCGCTGCTGCTGGTCCTCCCCCGCTACATGCCGGCCGGGCGCCCGCCGGGGGCCGCGGCCTCCGGCGGCTACGGGAGCCTGCTCGCCTCGCTCCCCCGACTGCTCGTGGTCCACGCCCCGTTGCGCCTGTCGGCCGCGCTGGGGGCGACGGCGTTCGCCTCCTTCTCGGCCTTCTGGTCCACGCTCGCCTTCCACCTCACCGCGCCGCCGATCGGGCTGGGCCCCGCCGTGGTCGGCCTCTTCGGCCTGTGCAGCGTGCCGGGCGCCCTGGCCGCCCGCTACTCGGGGCGGCTCACCGACCGGTGGGGGCCGCTGGGGGTCAACGCCCTCGCCGTCGCCTCGGCACTGGCCGCCTTCGTGCTCTTCGGGGTCGCGGGGCGGTCGCTCCTCGTCCTCGCCGTCGGCTGCAACCTCCTCGGCTACGGGGTGACGAGCGGTCAGATAGCGAACCAGGCACGCATCTTCAACGCCGGGCCGGAGATCCGGGGGCGACTCAACACGGTGTACATGTTCGCGGTCTTCGGTGGCGGCGCCACCGGTTCCGCCGTCGCCGGGGTGCTCTTCTCCGCCTTCGGCTGGCGCGGCGTGGTGGCGGGCGGCCTGGGCTTCCTGCTCCTCGCGGGCCTCACGCTCGCCTGGCACGGCCTCCGCGCCCACCACACCGACCCCCGGCACAGCGACGACGCCGAGCCCGGACAGGCCGGCGCGGACACCGCCACCGCTCCCGCCCTGCGGCGATAGCCGCGCTCCCCCTCGGAGCGCGGGCCCCACCGCCCGCGCTCCGCACCCCCCTTCCCGGGGGCCGCCACTACCGCCCGTCGCGCTCCCAGGTCAGGACGCCGGTGCGCAGCGCCCCCCAGATCCTGGCGGCGCCGGGCAGGCTCAGCCGGAGCCTGCGGCCGTCCAGGTCGGCGATCCGCGTCTGGGAACCTCCCACCCAGTTGGGGAACAGGCTCAGCTCGACGTGGTGGACGACCGTGTCCCCCGCCGGGACCTCGAAGGTGCCGGCGTACGCAAGGTAGCCCGCGGCCGCCGCCGCCAGTTCCTCCGGCAGCCCTTCCTCGAGCCGCCCGTGGCGGAAGCCCGGCCGCCCGACCCGCATGATCTGGGCCGCCATGTGGCCGTCCGGCCCGTACGCGATCAGTCCCCGGGGCCGCGGCCCGAAGGGCTCGACGACCTCCCCGGTCCCGACGTCGGTGGCCTCGTAGGACACCAGGCGCCAGGCGCCGATCAGGGATGTGCGCAGTTCATCGGGGGTCATCGCCGTACCTCGCTCACATGCCGGGCGCCCGGGGGCGCCGTCCTTGACTTTCAGGATGACGAGAGTAATCCTGAATGAGGAATGAGGATGATGCAAATACTCCAGATTGGAAAGGAATACTCGTCATGACCGACACCTACCACCCCACGCGCACCGCGATCCTGCTGGTCGACCCGTACAACGACTTCCTGTCGGAGGGCGGCAAGGTCTGGCCCGCGCTGGAGGGCGTCGCCACCGAGGTCGGCCTGCTCGACAACCTGCGCGCCGTCGTCGGCGCGGGACGCGCGGCGGGCCAGAAGGTCTTCTTCGTCCCCCACCGCCGCTGGCAGGAGGGCGACTACGAGGACTGGGAGCACCCCAACCCCACGCACCGCATCATCCAGGAACGGCACACGTTCGCCCTCGGCACCTGGGGAGGCGAGTTCCACCCCGACTTCCGGCCCGCCGACGGCGAGGTGGTCATCCAGGAGCACTGGTCGCAGAGCGGGTTCGCCAACACCGACCTGGACTTCCGGCTCAAGCAGCACGGCATCACGCACGTGATCGTCGTCGGCCTGCTCGCCAACACCTGCATCGAGTCCACCGGCCGCTTCGCCATGGAGCTCGGCTACCACGTGACGCTCGTCCGCGACGCCACCGCGGCCTACCGCCCGGAGATGATGCACGCCGCCCACGAACTCAACGGCCCCACCTACGCCCACTCCATCACCACCACCGCCGACCTGCTGGGAACCCTGGAGAACGGAGACCACTGACATGCGACTGACCGGAGAGATGCTGATAGGCGCGTCGTCCGTCCCCGCGTCCGAAGGCACGATGAAGGCCCTCGACCCGGCGACCGGCGAACCGGTCGGACCGGAGTTCGCGCTCGGCGGGGCGGCCGAGGTCGACCGTGCCGCCCTCCTGGCCGACGAGGCCTACGACACCTACAACCGCACCGGCCTCACGGAGCGCGCCGCCTTCCTGGAGCTGGTCGCGGACCGGCTGGACGGGATCAAGGGCGAACTGGCCGAGCGGGCGGCGCTGGAGACGGGCCTTCCGGCCGCGCAGCTGGAGGCCGAGGCGGCCAAGGCCGCCGGGCAGTTCCGGCAGTTCGCCGACGTGGTGCGCCAGGGCCGGTTCCGGCAGGCCGCCGTCGACCCGGCCCGGCCCGATCGGCAGCCCAGGCCGCGCATGGACCACCGCATGCAGAAGATCGCGATCGGTCCGGTGGCCGTCTTCGGCGCGAGCAACTTCCCGATCTCGTACTCGGTCGCCGGCGGCGACACCGCCGCCGCGCTCGCGGCGGGCTGCCCGGTGATCCTCAAGGCCCACAACGCCCACCCCGGCGCCTCGGAGCTGCAGGGGCGCGTCATCCAGGGCGCCGTCGCCGACTCCGGGCTGCACGAGGGCGTGTTCTCGATGGTCCGGGGAGCGGGCAACGCGATCGGCGAGGCCCTGGTGGACCACCCGCTGGTCAAGGCGGTCACCTTCACCGGCTCCGAGGGCGGCGGCATGGCCCTGTACCGCCGGGCCCAGCTGCGCCCCGACCCGATCCCGGTCTTCGCCGAGATGACCAGCGTCAACCCGACCTTCGTCCTCCCGGCGGCACTGGCGGCGCGCGGCGGCGAGATCGGCGACGGCTTCGCCGAGCGCATGCTCGTCAACGTCGGCCAGGCCTGCCTGAAGCCGGCCGTGCTGCTCGCCGTCGACGGCCCGGGCTACGCCGCGATGCGCGAGGCGGCCGCGGCACGGGTGGGCGTGATGGGCGCGCGGACGATGCTCACCCCCGGCATCCACGACGCGTACGGCCGCGGAGCGCAGCGCCTGCGCGACTCCGGGGCCACGACCGTGACGGTCGGCCCGGAGCCCGAGGGCGCCTACGAGGGCCGCGCGCAGCTCCTCGAGGTCGACGGCGACCGGTTCCTGGCCGAACCCGCGCTGGCCGAGGAGGTCTTCGGACCGGCCGCGCTGCTGGTCCGGCTGTCCGGCGTCGAGCAGATGACGCGGGTGGCCCGGAGCTTCCGCGGCCAGCTGTCGGCGACGATGCACCTCGAGGAGGAGGACCACCCGCAGGCCGCACGCCTGCTGCCGGTCCTGGAGCGCCGTACCGGCCGGATCGTGGTGAACGCCTTCGCCCACCCGCAGGAGGTCGGCCACGCCACCATCCACGGAGGCCCGTTCCCGGCCACCACCGACAGCCGCTTCACCTCGGTCGGCATGAGCGCGATCGACCGCTTCCTGCGGCCCGTCACCTACCAGGGCTTCCCGGACGCGCTGCTCCCCGAGGCTCTGGTCCCGGCCAACCCGCTGGGGCTGTGGCGGCTGGTCGACGGGCAGGTCACCCGCGACTGAACCGCCGGGCGCGGCCGGCCCCGTCACGGGAAACGGGCGAGTTCCTCCCGGGTACGGGCGATCCAGGGGTGGTCCTCGCCGAGGTGGCGCACGCGGTCCTGGAGGACCTGGCGCAGCAGCCGGGCGGCGCGTGGGGCGTCGCCCGCCGCGCCGACCGAACAGGCGTGGGCGTTGCGGCTGTTGAGGGTGGAGGGATGGTCGTCGCCGAGGACGCGGGTGCGGTCCTGGACGAGGATCTCCAGCAGGTCCGCGGCCTCGCCGTGACGGCCGGTGGCGGCCAGGCAGCGGGCGCGCCCGCCGCGTGCGGTGAGCGTCTGGGGGTGGTCGTCGCCCAGGCGCTCGCGGCAGTCGTCGACGAGCTGCTCGTACCGGGCCGTCGCCTCGGCCGCCCTGCCCGCCCTCAGGACGCAGCGGGCGTGGGCGGCACGGACCGCGAACAGCTGGGGGTGCCCGTCGTCGAGGATCTCGCCGCTCTCGGTCAGCAGCGCGCCGAGGAGTCGTACGGCCTCCTCGGCCGCCCCGGCCTCGCTGAGGAAGACCGCCTGGTAACGCCGCCACAGCAGCGGGATCGGGCTGTCCGGCCCGTGCACGGCGGCTCCGCGGCCGTCCTCGATCAGGTCGCTGAGCAGTGCCGATGCGCGGCCGGGGTCGCCGGCCTCGCCCAGGAAACGGGCATGGCCGTGCCGGGAGGCGAGGGTGTCCGGGTGGAGCGGGTCGAGGACCTTCAGGCAGTCCTGGAGGAGTTCCTCGAACAGCCCGGCGGCGCGGGCGGCATGCCCCGCCTCGCCGAGGAAGTGGGCGTGGTGGCGGCGGTTGTTGAGGGTGTAAGGGTGGTACGGGCCCTGGGTGCGTGACCGGTCGGAGACCAGGCTGTCGAAGAGCCGGGCGGCCTGTGCGGGGCGGCCCGCGTCGCCGAGCAGGTAGGCGTAGCCGTACCGGCTGCTGAGGGTGTGCGGGTGGTCTGCGCCCAGCAGGCGGGTCCGGTCGGCCAGCACGGACTGGTATTCGGCGACCGCCTCCTCGAGCCGTCCGGTCTCGCCGAGGAACAGCGCCAGGTTGTTGCGGCTGTTGAGGGTGTGGGAGTGCTCGCGGCCGAGGACGCGCGTGCGGTCCTCGATGACGCCGCGCAGCAGGTCCACGGCTTCGGCGGGGTGGCCGGCCATGCCGACGTAGCGGGCGTGGGAGTTGCGGTTCTCCAGCGTCTCCTTGACGTCGGGGCCGCCGCGCCGCTCGGCCTCCGCGACCAGTTCGCGGTACAGGTCCGCCGCGCGCCGGGGATCTCCGGCCTCCCCCACGCACGTGGCGTACCACTGCCGGGGCAACTGCCCGGGGTCGGCACCGGCCTTGTCGAAGGCGGCCATGGCGTGGTGCAGGTCACCGCGCTGGTAGGCGGTCGCGCCGATGTCGAGGGCGCGCACCGGGTCGGCGTGGTCGATGAGGATCTCCCACACGGCGTCCGGGATGCGCGGCGGCGGCACCTGCTCGTCCAGGGTCTGGTGCAGGTAGTCGAAGGCCAGGTAGGCGCCGTCGTCACGGGGCAGCAGCAGGCTGGAGGTGGCGTGCAGGGGGTCGGTGGCCCAGCGCAGTGCCTCCTCCCACGCCTCCGGCCGCAGGCTGGTGCCGCCGCGCAGGTCCAGGTGGATCTCGTGCAGGCGGCGCAGCACGTCCTCGGGCAGCGGCTGGTGGTAGCCCGCGCGCCGGGCGTCCACGGCCCCTGCGACGAGGGCGGCGGCCCGGGGACGGGCGCCGGCCGCCCACGCGTTGCTGAAGTCGTCGAGCAACTGGGGCGCCGCGGCGAGGTACTCGGCCACCCCGCGGCTGCCGGACCGGGCGTCGTTGACGGCGGCCCTGATCCTCGGGTCGTCGGTGTGGCGCCGGGCCCGGGCCAGCTCCGCCTCGCTCCAGGTACGGTCCACCCGGACGACCGAGGCCAGCCGCAGCACCTCGCGCCCCGAGCGCAGCACGTCACCGCCGGGCTCGTCGTCGGCGGCGGAGCGGGCGCCGAAGCGGATGTGCTGACGCGCGCTCATGGTCGCCACGACGGCGACCCGCGCCGGCCCGGCCTCCAGCAGCCGCTGCACGTGACCTGCCGTCAGCCCGCCCGCGCCGAGGTAGTTCTCCAGGTCGTCCAGCCACACCACGGACTGCTTCAGCCGTGGCACGGTGTCCGCGAGGGCGACCATCGCCTCACGGCTGTCCGGGACGACCAGCCGGTAGCGCGGGAAGTGCTTGCGCACCACCTCGTAGGCCAGGCGCGTCTTGCCCGCCGTGGAGTCCCCCACCAGCAGCAGGAAGCCCTGGCCCCCGCTGAGCACCGCCTCCGCCTGCGGCATGGCGTCCCGGCCGACGAACACCGGGACACGGCCGAAGCCGGCCGTCCCGCCGCCGCCCGGCGCGGCCGGGTGGACGCCGAGACCGATGGGGTCGTCCACGTCCGCCACCAGCGGCGCCGTGCCGCGCCGGGAGATCCGCAGCAGACCCGGCAGCGCCCGTCTACGGCCCGCCGACTGCTCCAGCGCCCTGCCTCCCGAGGCGGCCACGGTCTCCGTCGCCGCCCCGGCGACCGCTCCCGCCGGGCCGAACAGCAGGGTCAGGGCGGGCCGGGCCAGACCGGAGAACACCCTGAGCAGGTAACCCGCGGCGCCCGTGGTGCGGTCCCTCCCGGCAGCCATCGCGTACTCCCCCGTTCCCCCGGTCGTCCCCTGCCGTGGTGCATTCCCGGTGGCGCCGCCGGCTACCCACCGGGGGCGTGGTAGCGGGCGGAGGCCAGGGAGAAGTCGAGGAAGCCGCGGGCCCAGGCGTGGATGCCGTCCGCGTACTGGCAGACCGCGGCCAGCTGCCCCGGGGTGAGGTCGGTCGCGAGGGCGGTGGCGTACAGGTCGCGTGTCGCGGTGCGCAGGGCGGCGACGCGGCGGGCGTGCCACAGCCGTGTCTCGTCGATCGCCTCGTCCAGCGTCAGGCCGTGGTGGTGGCGCAGGACGAGGACCAGGTTGGTGGTCTCCCCCGAGCGCAGCTCCTTCTCCACCGAGAACAGGTCGTTGGTCCAGCCGATGACGTCGGCGGCGGCCTCGCGCAGCGCGCGGCAGGCCGGCGAGAACCAGATCGCCGGGGGCAGTTCCGCCTCCTGGGCGTACTCGATGAGGTCGAAGCACCAGCCGGTCGCGCCGGAGACCCGCCGCCAGGAGACGTAGGCCTCGGGGGTGGGCACCTCGTCGCCGGCGCGGATCCTGATCATGTCCTGGTTGGTACGGATCCACCCGAGCAGGTGACGGCGGAAACGGTCGCCCCAGGCGGGCCCCATGGCGCCGGTCACCCGCGGCATGAGTTCGCCCAGGACGCGGACGGCCGGCGGCGCCGACGCGGGGACCTCCCACCCGCAGCCGCCGACGGCGCGTGCCATGGCCTCCAGTTCCGCGCCGGTGCCCTTGGACGGGCCGACGTCGCTGCCGTCGTCGACGGCGAACATCCACAGCGTCAGCCGGGCCAGCTCCGTCAGACGGGCCGGGGTCGCCCATGGCCACACGTGCGCGGCCATGGCGACCTGCCGTTCCCGGCCGGCCTGCCCCGAGGTCAGCGCGGACAGCAACCCGGCCCGCAGCGCCCAGGCCATGACGTGCGGTTCCACCTGCCGCAGGCCGGGGTTGAGCAGCGACGGGCCCGGTACGCGGACGGGCCCCCCGGCCCGGCCCCGTGCGGTCCCACTGTGCGCGGCCCATGCCCCCGGGCCGTCGAAACGAACGAACGCAGATGTCTTCCCCACCGGATTCCCCCCTTCCCGGGCCGTCGGCGACCCGGGCAAGGACTACGACTTCGAGCCATCCCCGTCCCGGTTCCTACCCAGCGTTCGACTTCCGGACGCCCGGAACGGGCAGCCGGCGTCAGAGCTATGTCGAAACCGGGCGGACGGGAACCCGGTCCGTCCACGATGCGTCATGATCCGGGCGGGCACCGATCGCCCGCACCGTTCGCGTTCGCCTTCGCGTTCACCCTCGCGTTCACCTTCGTGTCCACGTTCACGTTCATCGAGGAGAGAAGTGCACAGACACCGCCGCCCGTACTCCGCCGCCGTGGCCGCCGTGCTCCTGGCCGCCCTGCTGGGTGCCTGCGGGAGCCCGGACTCCGGCGCCGTGGCCGGATCCGGACCGTCGGCCACCGCTTCCGCCGGCACCGGCACCCCGGTGGTGAAGGCGGTCCCGCCCGTCACCGGAGCGCTGGACGACCACCGGCACGTGGCGCGCAGGACGGCCCCCGCGCGGCGCCCGCACATGGTGCAGCGGTGCACCGACCGCACCCGGCGGGTGAAGCACACCTCCTCCAAGGGTTCCGGCAAGCGCAAGTCGACCCGGACCTGGTACACCACCGAGCACTACCAGGACTGCCGCAAGGTCCAGCAGGGCACCGAGTCCTACACCCGTGTGGTGTCGGCGGAACGCTGGTGCGTCGAACTGGACGACGTCGGCGGCGACCGCACCCGCGACGACGTCTGGTACAAGGTGGACGCCACGACCTACGGCACGGCCGTCGGCGCCGAGGAGGGCACCCCGATGTCCTTCACCCCCCTGGCGTCCGGCTGCTGACGGCGCACCGCCGGGCGGCGCCGGCCCGGCGTAATCCGGATGCGTTCCGCCCGGCGCCTCTGCCATCCTCGCGCCCATGTCCACGTTCCAAGATCTCCTCGCCGAAGGGGAGGCCGTCCCGACCGAGGGATGGGACTTCTCCTGGTTCACCGGCCGCGCCACCGAGCAGCGCCCGTCCTGGGGCTACACCGGGCTCCTCGCCGAGCGGACGGCGCGGGCCGAGGCCGTGCTCGACATCCAGACCGGCGGCGGGGAGGTCCTGGCCACCGTGTCCACCGCCCCGCCGGTGGTCGCGGCGACGGAGTCCTGGGCGCCCAACCTGGAGATCGCCCGCCGCAACCTGGCGCCCTTCGGCGCCACCGTCGTCGAGGCCGACGACACGGCAGACCTGCCCTTCCCCGACGGCCACTTCGACCTGGTCGTCAGCCGGCATCCGGTGGTGACCCGCTGGGACGAGGTACGGCGGGTGCTGCGTCCCCGGGGCACCTACCTGTCCCAGCAGGTCGGCGCCGGCTCGGTGCGGGAGCTGACGGACTACCTGATGGGGCCCCGGCCGGTCGCCACGCACACACGGGACCCCTTCACGACCACGGCCGGCTCCAGCGGGGTCGAGGCCACCGCACGCGCCGAAGCGGCGGGCCTGGAGGTCGTGGACCTGCGCCAGGAGGCGCTGCGCATGGAGTTCCACGACATCGCCGCCGTGGTCCACTTCCTGCGCAAGGTCATCTGGATCGTGCCCGGGTTCACGGTGGACGCCTACCGCGAGCAGCTGGCGCGGCTGCACGACTTCATGGAACGGCACGGACCCTTCGTGGCGTACTCGCAGCGCTATCTGATCGAGGCCCGCAAGGGCTGACCACCGAAAGAGAGACACCCCTGTGATCGCGCCGACCACGACCACCAGGCCGTTCGCGGCGTCCGACGTCGATGCCGCGGCCGGCCTGCTCGCCGCCCGCCACCGCCGCGACCTCGCCCGGGACGCCGCGCTCGACGCGGGTTTCATCCAACCGGCCGCCTGCGCGGCCCTGCTGCGGGACGCCTGGGAGCAGGGCGCGCGGGGCGCGGTCGCGGAGACCGCGGACGGCACGCCCGCCGGGTACCTCCTCGCCGTGCCCGGCGACGACGGCCGGGGACGGCACGTCTGGACCGGCCCCGGGCACTACGCGGCACGCGGCGAGGACGTACTGCGCGGACTCTACGCGGATCTGTCGGGTCCGTGGCTCGCCGACGGCCGGCTGCACCACTACGTCGTCGCGGCCTCCGGCGACCTGCCGGTCTGGCTGTCGCAGTGCTTCGCCTACGAGCAGGTCCACGCCGTGACGGACCTGGCGACGGAGGCGGCCGGCTGCCACGACGACGTGCGCGCCGCGGGGCCGTCGGACCTCGCCGCACTGGAGCCGCTGTTCCGCCTGGTCGCCGACGCGCACGCGGGCCCGCCGGTCTTCGCCTTCATCGAGCCGTCCTTCTACGAGGGTCTGCGCCCCGGCCACTTGGAGCTGCTGGAGGACCCGGCCGTGTCGTACTGGCTCGCCGAGGGGCCGGAAGGGGTCCGGGGCTTCTGCGTCATGCGGCCGGTGCCCGACGACGAGGTCTCGCTGACGGCGCCGCGCGACTCGGTCGAACTGCTCCTCGCCGCGACCGTTCCGGAGCACCGCGGCAGCGGTGTGGGGCGCCGGCTCACCGAGCACGCCTTCGCGGACGCCGCCCGGCGCGGGTTCCGCGTGTGCGTGACGGACTGGCGGGCGGCGAACCCGCTGTCCTCGGCGTTCTGGCCGCGTCGCGGCTTCCGTCCCGTCGCCCACCGGCTGCACCGCCTCCTCGACCCGCGGCTGCTGCGGGGCTGACCTCGCGCAGGGCCCGCGCCGAGGAGGCGACCGGGGTGGTCACTCGACGACGCCGAAGTCCTCCGGGAACGTCTCCAGGAACGCGCGGCGCCGGGGGTCGGCCTCGGCTGCCGCCATCGCCTCGAGCACGTCGAGCAACTCGGCCCGCTGGGCCTCCGACATGCGGTCCACCACGGCCGCGACGCCCTCCAGTGCCGTCACGGCGTCGTCCTCGTCCATCTGTTCGTCGTCCGTGCCGTCGATGAACCAGGTGACGTCCACGAGCGCCTCCGCCAGGGCGTGGGTCAGCGAAGGGTACTGAGGCATGGGCGTGTTCTCCCCGTGGATGGTGGCTGCGGTGTTCTCCGGTATCCCATCACAGGCCTCTGACAACATTCTTCCGGGTCAGCGCCGAAGGTGCGCGAGCGTGACCTCGGGCAGGGCGTACGGGCCGCCCTGGGGCGCGGCCGGGTCCGGTTCGGCGTGGCCGTCCGCGGCGGTGAGGCGCGAGGCGTGCTGCTCGGCGTCGTCGACGGGGGTGTAGTCGAGCACCGACGGGTCCGGGAGTTCCCAGAAGCGGCGGGTGTTGGCGGAGACGGCGTACGCCGTGGCGTGGCGCACGCCGGGCGGCGCGTTGAGCGCGGCCCGGATCCAGCCGACGGCGTCGCGGTGGCTGAGCCAGGTGGCCAGGTGGCGGGGCTCGCCGGGTTGCGCCTCGAAGCTGCCGATGCGCAGGCAGATCACGGAGAGCCCGAACTTGTCGGCGTAGAGCCGTCCCAGCGCCTCGACGGCCGCCTTGCTGACCCCGTACAGGCCGTCGGGGCGCACCGGTTCGTCCGGGGCGGTGCGGTGCCCGGCGGGGTAGAAACCGGTGACGCGGTTGCTCCCGGCCAGCACGACGCGGCGGATGCCACCCCGCCGGGCGGCTTCCAGGACGTGGTGGGTGCCGAGGACGTTGGCCTCCAGGAGGTCGGCCAGCGGGGCCTCGTCGGGGATGCCGCCGAGGTGCAGGACCCGGTCGACGCCCACCAGGGCGGACCGCACGGCGTCGGCGTCCCGCAGGTCGACGGTGTGCACCTCCTCGTTCGCGGTTTCCGCGACCAGCGGGACCCGGTCGAGCAGGACCAGCCGTGCCGTCTCCCCGCGCAGTGCGGCGCGCACCACGGAGCCGATGGTGCCCGCCGCGCCCGTGATCGCCAGCGCTCCCACCGTCATGGCCAACTCCTCGTCCCGCAAAGCCCGTTCCGTCGCGCACCGGATCATTCCACGGGTCGGTGGCGGATCTCCCTGACGGGGCGTCATTCACCCTCCGTTGGCATGGCGTTCCCGTGCGGTTTCGCAAGCCCGGCACGCCGGGGGCGGATTGGCGCGGGCCCATGGGGGACCGTTTATGCTCTGCACCGTCATTGGATAGTTGTGAACTCAACCACGTTTGGCCGTCGAGGGGACAGCGCGCCATGAACCGTCCGGGGATGTCGATCAATCAAGTGCGGATAGCCGTGGCCTTGCTCAGCCTCGCGCTGTTCGCCCAGACGGCGTTCTGGCTGCTCTACGACATCGTTGTCCGCGGTCTTCCGGGCGCCTGGTCGCTGTGGACCACCGGGTGGGTGCCGGGGCTGTCGGCGACCTCCTCGCTCGACCTCGGCCTGGCGGCGCTGCAGCTCTGCGCCGGTCTGGCGGCGCTGTTCCGCACCCGCGGCGCGGGCGGCCTGCTGGTGACCGCGTGCACCGTGACCCTCGGCTTCCGCCTCCCCGCGGTCTGGTACCTGCTGCTCGACTCGCCGTCCGACCCGTGGTTCGGCACCCTGAAGGGTGCCTCGCTGAACGCCGTGGGCAGCACCGCAGTCCTCGCCGTGGTGCTCACGCTCATCCTGGGAGCGCTCCTCCTGCTCGCCCGGCACATGGAGTACGAGGCCGCCGCCGCGGACTCGGTGACGGGCGGCATCCGCCCGGTGAAGGTGACGGCCACCGCCTCCGGGCTGCTGCTCGCGGTGCTCAACGTCTTCTACATCGGCCGCAACGCGGTGACGGCCGTTCAGGTCGGGCCGGGTGTGCTCAGCGACCTGATCGTCGGCAAGGGCAGCGGGCGGGCGATCCTCGCGGTGCCGTCGCCGTACCAGTGGGTGTGCCTGACCGTGCTGTGCGGGGCCGGCATGCTGCTCGCGGCCCGGCGGCGGCCCACCGCCCCGGGCTTCTCGGTGGGCCTGTCGCTGTTCATGATGCCGTCGGCCTTCACGGAGCTGTGGGGCTACGCGGTCGGCACGATGCCCGTGACCGCCGTGGACACCGTGCAGAGCCTGCTGGAGTTCGTCGGTTCCGCGGCGGTGGTGGCCCTGATCGTCGGCGACGTCCGCCGCGACCGCCGGCCCGACGACGCCGACCTCGACGTCTTGGCGCCCGCCGTGCCGAGGGAGGTCGCGGCGGCCGTACGAACCGCACCGTCCGCCCTCGCCGCACCGTCCGTACCGACCGTACCGGCCGTACCGTCCGCACCACCCACCGCCGAGGACGCCGACACGGCGGAGGAGAGCGGCGGGGCCGTGGAAGTCACCGTCCCCGCCCAGCGCGGCGCAGATGCCGAGGCCGACGCGGAAGCCGACCGTCCGGCGACCGAGGCGGCCGACGCCTGACGCAGGCACCGTCCCCGCCGGACCGGCTCCGCGGCGAAAAACATTTGCGCGGGGCCGGTACCGGTACCGACAGTGGCGGCATGCCCATCACCGTACGGCCGGCCGCCCCCGAGGACGCCCCCGTCATCTGCGAGTTGCTCAACGCCGTCGACGTCGTGGAGCTAGGGCAGCCCGAGACCGACCTGGGAACGGTCGAGTCGTCACTGGTCCACCCCGAGGCCGACCTGGATCACAACTCCTGGCTGGTCTTCGAGGACGGCACGCCCGTCGCGTTCGGGCTCCTGTGGGACGACTCCGGCGCCGAACGCATCGACGTCGACCACTACGTCCTGCCCGCGCACCAGGAGGCCGGGGAGCGGCTGCTGGACCTCCTGCAGGACCGGGCCGCCGGGCGCGCCGCGGAGAACGGCGTGGCCCGGGCCGTCGTCCATCTCTCCCTGAACACCGCGCCCACCATGGACACCTCCCGTCTGACGCGGCGCGGCTGGAAGACCGTACGGCGCTACCACGTGCTGACCCGCCCGCTGTCCGCCGCCGCGGACACCGTCCCCGAGCCGCCGCCCGGGCTGACGCTGCGCGACTGCACGGAGGAGGCCGACCGACGCCGGGCCCACGAACTCCTGCAGGAGACCTTCGCGGAACACTTCGACCACCACCGGCGTACCTACCCGCAGTGGCTGGACGACCTCGGCTCGGGCATCGACTGGTCCCTGGTGTGGATCGCCTCGCTGGAGGGCGCGGGGGACGTCGGCGTGGCGCTGACCCGCGACGACCGCGCGGCCATGGCGTGGATCCGCAGCCTCGGGGTGCGCAAGGAGGCGCGGGGCCGAGGCATCGCCGGCCACCTGCTGCGCCACGCCTTCGGGGTCTACGCCGCCCGCGGCCGCGACATCCTCGGCCTGGGGGTGGACACCGACAACACCACGGGGGCCCTGCGCCTGTACACCGCGCACGGCATGGGTCTGCACTTCGCGGTGGACACCTGGGAAGTGACGCTGCCGGCGGCCGACCGGGCGTGAGCGGGGCGGGCGGGGACGGATCCCGCCCGGTGAACCCGCCCCCCGCGCCGGGCTGTCCGAGTCGGCCGGGTACCGACCGCTCCCGCTCGCCCCGCCACGGGAAGTGCCTCGGCGCCTCCGGCCTCCAGCGCCCGCGCGGTCGCGTCCCAACGCCCGTGGGGGAAGGACGGGACAGCCTCCCCGCGGCCGTCCTCCCCGCGCCCCTCGACGACCTCCTCCAAGGCCGTGCAGCCCGCGTCGTACCAAGGCTCGCCCTGCCGGAACCGGCCGCGACCCGCCGGTACGCGGTGTGCCCCCCCAGCAGGCAGATCACGGGCGGACCCCGGTCGCCGCACGAGCAAGCGTCGTGCCGTCGGGAGCCGTGAGGACGGGCACGGCCACGGCCGTGTACGCGGCCTCCGCGCGGGGGCAACCGCCCGGCGGCACCCCCGGCCGCGCTCACCGGTTCATGCGCGGTTCACGTTCCGGCCACCCCCGCGAGAACAGGGCTCTTTACCATCCCATGGGATTCGCTATACCGGAACATAGACTTGGAGGCACTGTGCGGCCGCACAGACTTCTTCCGCTCCTCCCCCGCCACGACGGTGGCAGGTCCGCCCTCACCTGCCGGTTCAAGTGCGGTGACGCCTGCGCCCACGAGGCCCCGAACACCAGCGGCAACGCCTACCTCGGCGACGTCGTCGCCGACGCCCTCTCCCGCCGCACCATGCTGCGGACCGGTGCCGTGGTCACCCTGGCCGCCGCCGCAGGAGGCATAGCCGTCACGTCCGGTACCGACGTGGCCGCCGCCGCCCCCGAACCGAAGCACGGGGGTCACGGCGGCGGCACCGTCGACCCCGACGCCGCCAAGGGCCTGCGCTTCCGGCCCGTCGAGCCGAACACCGTGGACGCCCTCGTCGTCCCCGAGGGCTACGCGCAGAGCGTCGTGATCCGCTGGGGCGACCCCATCCTGCGCGGCGCCCCCGCGTTCGACCAGGCGCGGCAGACCGCCGCGGCGCAGGCCGGCCAGTTCGGCTACAACAACGACTTCCTGCACCTGTTCGACCTGCCCGGTGAACGCGGCCGTCAGGTGCTCGTCGCCAACCACGAGTACACCGACGAGATCCTCATGTTCCCGGGCTACGACGCGGCCGACCCCACCCGCGAGCAGGTCGAGATCGCGTGGGCCGCGCACGGTCTCAGCGTGGTCGTGGTCGAGGAGGACCGGCACTCCGGCCGCCTGTACCCGGTGAACCGGCACGGCCTGAACCGGCGGGTCCACACCAAGACGGCCTTCCGGCTGACCGGCCCCGCCGCGGGCAGCCCCCTGCTGCGCACCAAGGCCGACCCCACCGGCACGAAGGTCCTCGGCACCCTCAACAACTGCGCCGGCGGCACCACCCCGTGGGGCACCGTGCTCTCGGGCGAGGAGAACTTCAACCAGTACTTCGGCAACGCGGCCTCGGTCACCGACCCGGTCACCGCGGAGCGGCTGAAGCGCTACGGCATCGCCGGCGCGGCCAGCGAGCGCAAGTGGGAGCGGTTCGACGACCGCTTCGACCTGGCCAAGGAGCCCAACGAGGTCAACCGCTTCGGCTGGATCGTGGAGCTCGACCCCTTCGACCCGGACTCGACGCCGCGCAAGCACACCGCGCTCGGCCGCTTCAAGCACGAGGCCGCGCAGCCGCGGCTCACCGATGACGGCCGCCCCGTCGTCTACATGGGCGACGACGAGCGCTTTGACTACATGTACAAGTTCGTGGCCAGCAAGGCGATGCGGCACGGCAGCGGCCGGGCCGTCCGCGAGCACAACCTGTCGCTGCTCGACGAGGGCACGCTCTACGTCGCCCGGCTCACCGGCGACAGCCCGGCCGCGGAGTTCGACGGCAGCGGGAAGCTGCCCTCGGACGGCGAGTTCGACGGCTCGGGCGAGTGGATCAAGCTGGCGAGCGGCACCACCTCCTTCGTGGAGGGCATGACCGCCGAGGAGGTCTACCTCTTCACCCGGATGGCGGCGGACAAGGCCGGCGCCACGAAGATGGACCGCCCCGAGGACGTCGAGCCCAGCCCGCGCACCGGTCGCGTCTACGTGGCGCTGACCAACAACACCAACCGCGGCAAGGCCGGCTCCGCCGGCCCCGACGAGGCCAACCCGCGGAGCAACAACAAGCACGGGCACGTGCTGGAGCTGGCCGAGTTCTTCGACGACCCGGCCGCCGACCGCTTCGCGTGGCGGCTGTTCCTGGTCGCCGGAGACCCTTCGGACCCCGCCACCTACTTCGCGGGCTTCCCGAAGGACGACGTCAGCCCGATCTCGTGCCCGGACAACGTGGCCTTCGACCCGCACGGCAACCTGTGGATCTCCACCGACGGCGCGCCCGGCACCCTCGGCACCCACGACGCCCTCTTCGGCGTCGCGGTCAAGGGTGACAAGCGTGGTCAGGTCCGGCAGTTCCTGAGCGTGCCCAAGGGCGCCGAGACGTGCGGCCCGATCGTCCAGGACCAGCGTGTCCTGGTCGCGGTGCAGCACCCCGGCGAGACCGACGGCTCCACGTACGAGAACCCGTCCTCGCGCTGGCCGGACGGCGGCAAGCGGATCCCCCGCCCCTCCGTCGTCGTGGTGTGGCGCAAGGACGGCCGCGACATCGGCGTGTGACCCCACGGCCCTGCCCGGCGTGCCGGGCGGGGCCGCTCCGCGGTGGCCGTCAGGGAGCCATGGCCGCCGGACGGCCGAGGGCCGGTCCGAGCCGGGTGGCGATGTCGGTGAGGATCTGCACGTAGTCCTCGGGCTCGAAGGCGAACGGCAGCGCGAAGGCGACCTCGTCGACCTCACGGAAGGCCACGTGCGCGGAGAGCCGCTCCGCGATCTCCTCGCAGGTGCCGACCAGGTCGGGGGCGAACAGCAGCCGCCCGGGCCCCTGCGGGCCGGCGGTGCGCGGCAGCCGCCGGCGGGCGTACTCCAGGTACTTCTCGCGCTGGCCGGACGAGGCGCTGTCGGTGGGGACGACGACCAGTCCCTGCGAGACCCGGGCCCGCTCGCCGTCGGGGTGTGCGGCACGGAAGGCGCGGATGTGGGACAGCTGGATCGCCGCGAAGTCCTCGGACTCCTCCGGCTCCTCCGCCTTGACCACGCTGCTCGTCAGGAAGTTCATCCCGTGCTCCCCGGCCCACCGCGCCGAGCGCAGGCTCCCGGCGCCGTACCACATGCGGTCGCCGAGCCCCGGGGAGTACGGCTGGACGCGGTCGGAGAAGACCTCGAAGCCCTCGGTGCCGCTGAAGGCGGTGGCCTGCTCGCCCCGGACGAAGCCCAGCAGGCGTTCCACCCGGGTGTAGGAGAAGTCCTCCTGGCCTGCCGTGTCCGGGTAGAGGGCGCCGCCGACCTCGTCGAAGTGCATCGGCGGGCCGACGCTGACGCCCGGGTTGAGGCGGCCGCCGGACAGCAGGTCCACCGTCGCCAGGTCCTCGGCCAGTCGCAGCGGGTTCTCCCATCCCAGCGGGATGACGGCCGTGCCGAGTTCGATGCGGCTGGTGCGCTGCGAGGCGGCGGCGAGGACGGCCACGGGCGAGGAGATGCCGAACTGCAGGTGGCGGTGGCGCACCCACGCGCTGTCGAAGCCCAGTCGCTCGCCCAGCTGGATCATCTCGAGCGTCGCCTCGTGCCCGCGCCGCGGGTCGGCCTCGTCGAACAGCCCGATGGTCAGGAAGCCCAGCTTGCGCAGCGGCCTGCCGTACGACGGCACGGCGCCCTCCTCGTCGCGGGGTCGGGCGGGACCGGCACCGCCCCGCTCCGGCTCGAGCGGGGCGGGACGGTGCCGGACACCGACCGTAGGTCAGTTCACGGTGACCGGCAGCTCGTACAGGTCGTTCTGGGTGACCACGGGCTTGTTCCGCAGCTCCGTCGCCGGCACCGCCAGGTCGAGCTTGGGGAAGCGCTCGAAAAGGGCGGGCAGCGCCACCGAGGCCTCCAGCCGGGACAGCGCGGCGCCCGGGCACACGTGCGGGCCGTGGCCGAAGGCGATGTGCCGGATGGGGTGCTCGCGGGTGATGTCGAAGACGCCGGCGCTCGGACCGTGCTGCTTCTCGTCGCCGCCGATCGCCGCGTAGGAGACGATCAGAGCCTCGCCCTTGGCGATGACCTTGTCGCCGACGAGGACGTCCTCGGTGGCGAAGCGGATCAGCACGTGGGAGGTGGGCGTGGAGTGGCGCAGCGTCTCCTCCACCACCGACTCCCAGCTCGCCTTGCCCTCCCGCACCAGCGCGAGCTGGTCGGGGTGGGTGAGCAGGTTGACGACCGCGTTCACGATGAGGGAGATCGTGGTCTCGTGGCCCGCGGCGATCATCAGCTGCAGGGTGCTCTGGATCTCCGCGTCGGTGAGGTGGTCACCGTCCTCGGAGGCCGCGATGAGCGCGCTGGTCAGGTCGTCGCCGGGCTCGGCGCGCCGGTCGGCGACGGTCTTGGCCATCAGGGTCGCGAGCTCGCCGAGGGTGGCGATGACCTCGTCGGGCGGGGTCTGGGTGGAGAAGAACTTCTCGAACAGCACCTTCAGGCGCGGCAGGTGGGCCTCGTCGATGCCCATCAGCTCCTGCACGACGTACATCGGCAGCGGGTAGGCGAAGGTGGCCTTCAGGTCCAGCACCTCGCCCTCACGTGCCGCCTCCTCGACGCGCTCCAGGAGACCGGCCGTCAGCTCCTCGATGCGGGCCCGCATCTGCTCGACGCGGCGGGGGGTGAGCGCCTGGGCGACCAGGGCGCGCAGCCGGCGGTGGTCGGCGCCGTCCACGGTGAGCATCGAGCGGCCGGGGTTGGCCAGGCCGATCAGCGCCCAGTCGGCGGGTATCTCACCGCGGGTGAAAGCGTCCCAGTGGGCGATGTCCTTCACCAGCCGCGGGTCGGTCAGCAGCGCGCGGGCCTCGGCGTGGTGCGTCACGGCCCACACCGGCACCCCGCCGGGCAGGACGACCGCGGCCAGCGGGCCCTCCTCGCGCAGCGCGGCGCTCTCGGCGACCAGGTCGCCCACCAGCGGGTCCAGCACGATCGGGGAGGCCGCGCGGTGGCCGGTGACCGGGCATTCCATCAGAGTTCTCCTAGCACGGGGGTGGGTGTGAAACGCACGGGGAGCTTGGTCATGCCCCGCAGCCACGGGGACGGACGGCGCACCAGTTCGGCGGGGTCGACAGCCAGTTCGAGGTCGGGCAGCCGGTCCAGCAGCACCTCGATGCCGGTGCGGGCGATGGCCTCGGCGATCTCCTGCGCCGGGAACGGGCAGCGGTGCTCACCGTGGCCGAAGGAGAACCAGGCGTTGTTGCCGTTGGTGGAGGCCCCGGCCTCCAGGTGCACCTGCGGGTCGGCGTTGGCCGCGGCGAAGCCGAGGATGAGCAGGTCGCCGGAGGCGATCTGGCGCCCGCCGAGCCGGGTGTCGCGGCTGGCCCACCGCCCGGCGATGTTCTGGCTGGGGGTGTCCTCCCACAGGACCTCGTTCATGGCCTGCCCGACGCTGTTCCGGCCGCCGGTGAACGAGGCGGCGAAGCGGTCGTCGGTGAGCATCAGCCGCAGCGAGTTCCCGATCCAGTCCGCGGTGGGCTGGTGCCCGGCCACGGTCATCACCATCAGGTCCTGCACGATCTCCTCGTCGGAGAAGTCGTACCGGTCGGCGAGCATCCGCGAGACCACGTCAGCGCCCGGCTGCTCCTTCTTCGCCTCGAGCAGCTCGGTCATCGCGGAGTAGACGTAACTCTGGCCGGAGATGGCGTCCGCGCCGCCGTCGACCAGGTCCTTGACCGCCTTCACCAGGCGGGGGCCCTGCTCCTCGGGGAAGCCGTAGAGCCGGGCCAGCACGCGGACCGGGAGCAGCATCGCGAACTCGTCGAGGATGTCCGCCGTGCCGCTGCCGCAGAAGGTGTCGACCAGCCCGTCGGCGTAGCGCTCGGCGTGGCGGCGCAGTTCGACCGCGTCGATGGCCTCCATGGCGTTGCCCATCATCGCGGCGCGCTGCCGGTGCCGCTCGCCCACGGTGTAGAGGATCGACGGCTGCTTGCGCCCGATCATGGGCAGCAGCGGCCAGTCGTCGGGGATGCGGTCCCACTGGTTCCACAGGTCCGAGTCGCGGCTGAAGAGCACCGGGTCGCCGGTGACGTGCAGCAGTTCCCGGTAGCCCAGCACGAGCCAGGCCGGTATGCCGCCGTCGAGCTCCACGGGGGCCAGGGCCCCGTGCTCGCGGCGCAATTCCCGGTACAGGGCGGCCGGTTCGACGTGGAAGCGCGGACCGCTGAACGGCACCGCCCCGGCGAACGGGCAGGCGCCGGCGGCCGCGGAGGGCTGACTGGTCACGGGGCGGTCCTCTCCCGGGGGCGCGGGCGGGCGCCGGACAGGGTCTGCAGGTGCTGGACGAGGGTGATGAGGACGTCCTTGGAGGACTGCCGGGACCGCGCGTCGCAGTCCACCAGCGGTACCCCGTCCGCCAGCGACAGCGCGTCGCGGACCTGTTCCTCGGTGTGCTTCGGCCCGCCGAAGTCGTTGCGGGCCACCACGAACGGGGTGCCGTGGTGCTCCAGGCGGTCGATGGCGTACCAGGAGTCGTCCAGCCGGCGGGTGTCGACCAGCACCACCGCGCCGAGCGTGCCGGAGAACAGCCGGTCCCACAGGAACCAGAACCGTTCCTGCCCGGGCGCGCCGAACAGGTAGAGCACGGTGCGCGCGTTGACGCTGATCCGGCCGAAGTCGAAGGCCACGGTGGTGGAGGTCTTCGCCCCCACACCGGCGAGGTCGTCGACCCCGGCACCGGCCTGGGTCATGGTCTCCTCGGTGTTCAGCGGACGGATCTCGCTGACCGAGCGGACCATGGTCGTCTTCCCGACGCCGAACCCACCGGTGATGACGATCTTCAGCCCGTTGTCGGCGCTCGCGTCGAGCGGCGCCCGCGGCCCCGGCGGGCCGGGAACGAGGCCGGGGTCAGAGGTTGCGTAGTCCAACGAGCACCTGCTCCAGGATCTCGGGGTCCGGCAGTTGAGCCGCCGTCCGGGCGGTACGGGGGTGCCGGGCGCTGATCCGGCCGGTGTCCAGCAGGTCGCACAGCAGCACCTGGGTGATGCCGACCGGGAGTCCCAGGTCGGCGGCGAGCTCCACGACGGCGGTGGGCCGGCGGCAGATCCGCAGGATCGCCGCGTGCTCGGACTGCATCCCCGGGACCGGATCGCACTCGGCGACCACCAGGGTCACCAGGTCGAACGCGTCGGACGCGGGCCGGCTGCGGCCCGACGTCAGGGTGTACAGCCGGTCCGGATCCTCCTCCCGGCCCGGGCGGGGTGTCATGCGCCGTCGCCGTCCTCACCGGGCACCTCGCGCGGGGGCGCGCTCAGGTGCTCACCGAGCTGCTCGACCAGCTCGTGCATGTTGTGGCCGATCAGGCCGACCTCGGCGTCGTCGGCGGCGACGACCGCGAGGTGGGCGCCGTCACCGGCCTCGACGATGAACAGGATCCCGCCGTAGAACTCGGCCATGGCCTGCCGCACGCCGCCGCTGCCGTCGCCGAACTCCATGGACGCGCCCTGCGACAGGCTCTGGATGCCGGCGGAGATCGCCGCGAGCTGGTCCGCCTGGTCCACCGAGAGCTCGGGGGTGCGGCACAGCTTGAGCCCGTCCCGGGACAGGACCAGGGCGTGGCGGGCGCCCGGGGTGCGCTCCAGCAGGTTCTCCAGCAGCCAGTTGAGCCGCTCGTCCGTACTGGTGTGGCCGGTGGCCGGTGCGGTCATCGCGCGTCGCTTTCTGGGGATGGGGCCGTCGCGTTGTACTCGTCGCGGTCCGCGGGGGGCGCGGACGCGGGTGACGGGTGGTCGGGGGCG
>NZ_JARAVK010000155.1:0-21782 GCF_033792765.1 Streptomyces sp. PA03-6a
GGCCCGTGGGCGGGGTCCGCGAGGCCAGCCAGTTGCCGAGGGCTCCCCGCATCTCCGCGGCGCTCCGCGGGCGCAGGGCGGGGTTCTTCGACAGGGCGGACAGCACGATCGCGTCGAGCTCGGGCGGCACCAGCGGGTTGCGCGCGGAGGGCGGCGCCGGTGTCTGGTGGACATGGGCGTACATCACCGACAGCGGGGTGGCCCCGGCGAAGGGGACGGTGCCGGTGAGGAGTTCGGTGAGCATGCAGGCGACCGCGTACAGGTCGCTGCGGGCGTCCACGGCGTCGCCGGCGCACTGCTCGGGGGCCATGTAGCCGGGGGTGCCGATGGCGGAGCCGGTGCCGGTGATGCGGGACAGCGAGTGGACGACCCGGGCGATGCCGAAGTCGGCGACCTTGACCGTGCCCCCGGTGGCGATCAGGACGTTGGAGGGCTTCACGTCGCGGTGGACGAGTCCGTGGGCGTGGGCGTGGGCGAGGGCGTCCAGGATCTCGCAGGTGATGCGGACGGCCCGCTCGATCTCCATCGGGGCCTGTTCGCGGGCGAGTTCGGCGAGGGTGCGGCCCTCGATGTGCTCCATCACCAGGTACGGCACGACCGCGTCGTCCGTCCTCACCTCGTCCTGGTCGTGGACGGTGACGATGCCGGGGTGGTTGAGCCCGGCCGCCGCCCGTGCCTCGCGGGCGAAGCGGCGGCGCGCCTCGGGGTCGCGGGCCAGCTCCGGCAGGAGCGTCTTGACGGCCACGGTCCGGCCGAGCCGGGTGTCGTACGCGAGATGGACCCGGGCCATGCCGCCGGAGCCGAGCAGCGCCCGCAACTCGTACCGTCCCCCGAACATGCGACCCCCCGGCCCCGTCCGCGACGGGCGCGCGGACACTCCCCAACAGGGTAGTGGAAAGTGCCCTTTTCAGACGCCCGTGAGCGAGCGGCCGGAGCGGGGAGCGGTGCGGGAAAGCGCGTGGAGGGCGGCTCCGGACACTCCGCCGCCCTCCACGTCCCCCCTCACCCCTGGTCCGCCCCCCGGGGTCGACCCGGAGTCGTCAGTCCCGGGCGCTCTCGGCCGCCGGCTTGCGGCGGGTCTTGCGGATCACGAGGAATCCGGCGGCGAACAGCAGCACCGAACCGCCCGCGAGGTACGGGGTCATGGAGCTGCTGCCGGTCTCGGCGAGGTCGCCGGCGGCCGCGGGCGCGGCCTGCGGGGACTGGTCGGCGCGCGCGGACTCCGACGGCCCGGCCGACACCGAGGGCTCCGCGGACTGCGAGGGCTGCTCGGACTCGCCGCCGGTCTGCGGCTCCTCGCCGCTGCCGGAGTCGTCGCCGCCGTTGTCCCCGTCGCCGTTGCCGCCGCCGTGGTGCCCGCCGCCGTCGTGCCCGCCGCCGTCGTGCCCGCCGCGGCGGGGCGTCTCGCAGGTGGCCCCGGCGAGGGTGACGGTGCCGTTCACCTCGGCGACGCCGAGCTTGAGCGGGTTGACCTCGACCGACAGTTCCAGTGCGGTGGCGGCGGCGCTGCGCGAGGTGACGGTCCTCTTGGCGAGGTCGAGGCGGACCTCGCCCACGCCGGGCACCTTCACCAGGGTCGTGCCGCCGGCCGACACCTTGACGCGCTTGCCGAGGACGACGACGTGGCCGGGCAGCTCGACGTCGGCGACCGGCTTGCGGCCGGCCACGCACGTGGCGCGGGCGGAGATCGCGTCGGCCTTGATGAGCCCGAGCAACGGCAGTCCGGGCAGGCTGACGCGCGCCTTGACGAGGTTGGCGTAGCCCTCCGCCTTGTGGCGGTCGGCGGTGGCCCTGGCGGTGGCGACGTCGGCGCGCAGGACGCTGAACGGCCTGCCGTGGTCGACCCCGTCGAGGGTGGCGGTGAGGGCGGTCTCGTCGGCGCTCGCCGGAGCGTGGACCTCGTTGAGCGTCAGGTTCAGCGGCACGTCCACGGACTTGCGGAGCAGTGAGACCTCCAGGCCGGTCCGCAGGACGACCGCACCGGCCTTGCCGGAGGAGCCGTGGGTCCCCCCGGTCGCGGCGGCCGGGGTCGCCGGCCCGAGGGCGAGGGCACCCGCCGCCAGCGCGACGGCGGCCCCCAGCGCGGCGGCGGGACGGCGCGCGGGCATGCTGAAGGGAGAGCTGGACAAAGTGGAAAACCCCCAAGTGGTCATGGAGTCGCCACGGCGCCGCTGAAGGGGACAGCGCGCTCGCCGGGCGACCTCGACCCCGTAATGATTTACGTACGGAGAGTGAACCGGCACCCGCCTGGGCCCGGTTCACTCCAAAGGGTGGTTTTCGCCTCCGTATTCGAAACCTGCGGCACATGCGTTCCCGCGCGTCACACCTGCGATCGCGCGTATTCGAGCACCTTGGCGAAGTCCACCGCGCCGGGGTCCCCATGGGAGTTGTGGCACAGCAGGCCGCCGGCCACGTAGGTGCGCGTCGAGGTCGACAGCGAGGCGATCGGCTGCTCCCCCAGGTGCTCGACCGCGAGCACCTCCGCCTCGGCGGTGACGTCGGCGACCGCGGCGCCCTCCCAGGCCCCCGCGGGGGTGCCCTGCGGGTCGGCGACCGCGGCGATCCGGTGCTTGAACGGGGTGAGTTCACGGCTGGTCACCCATGCGTCGCCGTGCGGCAGCCGTACCAGCCACGGATGGTCGGCCGTCGCGACGACCTCGCCCCGCACCGTGGTCACCCGGTACGCGTCCTTGCGTGCCGGGTCGTTGCGGGTCACCACCCCGCGGCGGAGCCGGCGTCGCCCCTGCCCGCCCTCGGCGCCCGCAGCGCCCCGGGCCTCCTCCTCGTCGAAGCACGCGACCTCGTCGCCGACGGCCAGTTCGGCCGCCCGGGCCCAGCTCAGGTCGGCGCGGAGCACGGGGGTGTCCGGGTGCACGCAGTTCTCCGGCACGTGCTGGTGGCCGCAGACGCCACGGAAGGCGTTCCACTCCCGTCCGGTCATCCGCTGGCCGCCCGCGTTCCCGTACGAGCGGGGGTAGGGCAGCCAGAGCTTCGGCCCCTTCAGGGGCACACCGTGGTGGGTGTGCATCCAGGCGAGGAACTCGGCGAGTTCGCGCAGCGCCCACTGCGGGGCCTTGGGCCAGTAGACGTGCCGGTTGGCGACGCCCCAGTCCTCGTGCCGCTCGGGGTCGCAGGTGCCCACCAGCTCCACCTGGCACACGTTGAGGGTGTTGGTCTCCACCCCGCCGGGCCGGTTGACCAGGGCGCGCGAGGAGATGTCGATGTCGAAGTGCTGGTACCAGACCAGCTTCTCGTCCTCGAAGTCCGGTTTCGCCGTCAGGTTGGGCGCGCTGCCGCCGCCCCCGTACGTCGGCACGCTGCGGCCCTCGGTGGTGTGCAGCACGACGGCGTTGACCTCCATCGCGTCGCCGCCGTAGTCGTCCTGGTACCAGTACCTGCGCGAGGCCCCCGGGTACTTCTGCGGTCCCTGCCTGGTCATCGTGCTCCCCGTCCCGTTGCGGTGTCGGCCGGTACGACCGATCGCAGCACGACAGAAGAGGACGGATCGACTTTTCCCGTACAGGATCACCCGAAGCGGTGCTCCGGGATCATTCCGGGCGCATCGGTGGCCACGCTCCGCTACCGTGGCCCCCGCCGGGTCCGCCGGGTCCGCCGGGTCCGCCGGGTCCGCCGGGTCCGCCGGGTCCGCCGGGTCCGCCGGGTCCGCCGGGTCCGCCGGGTCCGCCGGGTCCGCCGGGTCCGCCGGGTCACCCCACCACGCGACCGCGCAGCACGATGCGCCGGGGCGCGGTCAGGACGCGGACGTCGGCGCGCGGGTCGTCCGGGTAGACGACCAGGTCGGCGGAGGCGCCCTCGGTGAGGCCGTCGCGGCCGAGCCACTCGCGGGCAGACCAGGTGGCGGCCGAGAGCGCGTCGAGGACGGGCAGACCGGCGGTGACGAGCTCCGCGACCTCGCCGGCGACGAGCCCGTGGGCGAGGGAGCCGCCGGCGTCGGTGCCGGCGAAGATCCGGATGCCCGCGTCGTGGGCGGCGCGGACGGTGTCGTAGCGGCGCTCGTGCAGCCGGCGCATGTGGTCGGCCCAGCGCGGGAACTTGGCCTGGCCGCCGTCCGCGAGACCGGGGAAGGTCGCGATGTTGACCAGGGTGGGGACGATGGCCACCTGGTGCTCGGCGAAGAGCGGGATGGTGTCCTGCGTGAGCCCGGTGGCGTGCTCGACGCAGTCGATCCCGGCCTCGACCAGGTCCCGCAGGGAGTCCTCGGCGAAGCAGTGGGCGGTGACGCGGGCGCCCTCCTCGTGGGCGGCGGCGATGGCGGCCTCGACGGCGCCGCGTGGCCAGCAGGCGGACAGGTCGCCGGTGTCCCGGTCGATCCAGTCGCCGACCAGCTTGACCCAGCCGTCGCCGCGCCGGGCCTCCCGGCGGACGTAGGGGACCAGGTCCTCGGGCTCGATCTCCCACGCGTAGTTGCGGATGTAGCGGCGGGTGCGGGCGATGTGCCGGCCCGCCCGGATGATCCGCGGCAGGTCCTCGCGGTCGTCGATCCAGCGCGTGTCGGAGGGCGAACCGGCGTCGCGGAGCAGCAGGGTGCCCGTGTCGCGGTCGGTGAGCGCCTGCTTCTCGGAGGTGCCCGGGTCGACCGGGCCGTGCTGGTCGAGGCCGACGTGGCAGTGGGCGTCGACCAGGCCGGGCAGGACCCAGCCCTGCACGGTGGTGAGGTCGCGGAGGCCGGCGGGGCGCTCGTAGGTGACGCGCCCGCCGACCACCCAGAGCTCGTCCCGTACGTCCTGCGCCCCGGCCAGGATGCGGCCCTTGACGTGCAGCGCGTGCGTGCCCTCGCGATCAGCCATGTCCGCACTCTACGAGCCGCCGGATACCCTCGGGCCGTACACCCCCCGACGAAGGAAGCAGCGCTGCCGTGTCCCACCCCCTCCTCGACCTGCCCCCGCTGACCGCCGCGCGCTTCGCCGCGATCGAGCGGAGGGTCGCCGCGCTCCTGCACACCGGGCAGGACGTCGTGATCACGCAGGGCGAGGCCCTGCTGCCGCTGGAGGGCTGCATCCGCGGCGGGGCGCGGCCGGGCTCGACGGCACTGAACGTGGTGACCGGACCGTACGGCCAGACCTTCGGCAACTGGCTGCGGGACGCGGGCGCCACCGTGGTCGACCTGGAGGTGCCCTTCCACGCCGCCGTGAGTGCGCGGGACGTCGCGCGGGCGCTGTCCGACCACCCGGAGGTCGACTTCGTGTCGCTGGTGCACGCGGAGGCGGCCACCGGCAACACCAACCCGGTGGCGGAGATCGGCGAGGTGGTCCGGGCGCACGGCGCGCTGTTCATGGTCGACGCGGTCGCCTCGGTGGCGGCCGAACCGCTGATGGTGGACGCGTGGGGCGTGGACCTGTGCGTGATCGGCGCCCAGAAGGCCATGGGCGGGCCCGCCGGGGTGTCGGCGGTGTCGGTGAGCGAGCGCGCGTGGCGGCGCCTGGCGGACAACCCGGCGGCACCGCGCCGCTCGTACCTGTCCCTGCTGGACTGGAAGGAGCGCTGGATCGACGGCGGGCGCAGGGCGCTGCCGCACGCGCCCGCGCAGTTGGAGATGCTGGCGCTGGAGGCCTGCCTGGAGCGGATCGAGGAGGCCGGGCTCGACGCGGTGGTCGCCCGGCACCGCGCCGCCGCCGCGGCGACCCGGGCCGGTGCGGCGGCGCTGGCCGCCGCCGTCGAGCCGTACGTGCACCGGGACCAGGACGCCGCGCCGGTCGCGACGACGCTGCGCACCCTGGACGGCGTCGCCGCCGACGCCCTGGTCGCCCGCGCCCTCGCGCTGGATCCGGGGCTTCCGCTGGTCGCCGGGGGCGGCGCGCTGGCCAAGGAGATGATCCGGGTCAACCACTACGGCCGGGACGCCGACCCGGCCGTGGTCGTCCGTACGCTGCGCGCGCTGGCCGGCGCGCTGGAGGCGGACCCCGGGCCTGCCGTGGCGGCGGCCGAGGCCGCCTGGCGGGCCTGACCCCACCCCCGCCCCCGAAGGGCCGCCCGGGCCGTTCACGCCGGCCCGGGCGGCCCTTCGCCGTCGGCGCCCGGAATTCCGTGCGGCGTGACCCCAGGGAAATTCCGGGGAATTATCCGGGGAATCCGAAAGGGCATTCCGCATTCAACTCCTGCCCCGGGATCACGGTTTCAAACGCCAAGATTCCATCAACGCGACGTGATGATTTCGAGGATGTGACCGAGCCCACAATCTCACCTTTCCGCCTCGATATATCCGGGCAAAGCATCCCACACCGATGGTCTTCACGCGCCTGATATCAGCAGCACCGGCCCGCCACAAGGGCCGCGCGGAATGCAATTCCGAATTCCGCCCGCTACGTTCTTTCCGCATGACCGCCGCAAGGGAATTGCTGCTCGACACCCCGCGAACAGAGGACGGCGCCGCACTGTGGCGCATTGCCCGCGACTCCCGGACCCTGGACCTGAACTCCCCGTACAGCTACCTCCTGTGGTGCCGGGACTTCGCCGGCACCTCCGTGGTGGCGCGTGCGGCGCACGGCGAACCGATCGGCTTCGTGACCGGCTACGTCCGCCCGGAGCGCCCCCGCGCCCTCGTCGTCTGGCAGGTCGCCGTGGACGAGGCGCACCGCGGTCAGGGGCTCGCCGCCACGATGCTCGACGACCTCGCGCAGCGGGCCGCCGCGTCCGGCGTGCGCGAGGTCGAGACCACGATCACCCCGGACAACGAGGCCTCGCACCGCCTGTTCACGTCCTTCGGCGCCCGCCACGGAGCCCGCACCGAACGCGAGGTGCTCTTCGACGCCGCGCTGTTCCCCGACGGCCACCAGCCCGAAGTCCTGTACCGCATCGGGCCCCTCGTCTGACCCGGCCGTCCCCGCACGACTCCTCTCTCCCCCACAGAAGGAATGCACGGTGACCCTCACCCCGCCCGCCCTGTCCGTCTTCGAGACCCTCGAGTCCGAGGTCCGCAGCTACTGCCGCGGCTGGCCCGCCGTCTTCGACCGCGCGCAGGGCAGCCGGCTCTTCGACGAGGACGGCCACGACTACCTCGACTTCTTCTCCGGCGCCGGGGCCCTCAACTACGGCCACAACAACCCCGTGCTCAAGCGCGCCCTGCTGGACTACCTGGAGCGCGACGGCATCACGCACGGCCTCGACATGAGCACCACCGCCAAGCGCGCCTTCCTGGAACGCTTCCGGGACGTCGTGCTGCGCCCCCGCGGCATGGACCACAAGGTGATGTTCCCCGGCCCGACCGGCACCAACGCCGTGGAGGCGGCGCTGAAACTGGCCCGCAAGGTCAAGGGCCGGGAGTCCGTGGTGTCCTTCACCAACGCCTTCCACGGCATGTCGCTGGGCTCGCTCGCCGTCACCGGCAACTCGATGAAGCGGGCCGGCGCCGGCGTCCCCCTGGTGCACGGCACCCCGATGCCCTTCGACAACTACCTCGACGGCCGCGTCCCCGACTTCCTGTGGTTCGAACGGCTGCTGGAGGACCAGGGCTCCGGCCTCAACCAGCCCGCCGCCGTGATCGTCGAGACGGTCCAGGGCGAGGGCGGCATCAACGTCGCCCGCCCCGAGTGGCTGCGCGGCCTGGCCGACCTGTGCCGGCGCCGCGACATGCTGCTGATCGTCGACGACATCCAGATGGGCTGCGGCCGCACCGGCCCGTTCTTCTCCTTCGAGGAGGCGGGCATCGTGCCGGACATCGTCACCCTCTCCAAGTCGATCGGCGGCTACGGCATGCCGATGTCGCTGACCCTCTTCCGCCCCGAGCTCGACATCTGGGAGCCGGGCGAGCACAACGGCACCTTCCGCGGCCACAACCCCGCCTTCGTCACCGCCACCGCCGCCCTCGACACCTACTGGGCGGACGGCGGCAGCATGGAGAAGCAGACGCTCAGGCGCGGTGAGCAGGCCGAGGCCGTCCTGCGCGAGATCTGCGCCGAGCATCCGCGCTCCGGCGCCCGGTACCGGGGCCGCGGCCTGGTGTGGGGCCTGGAGTTCACCGACCCCGGCCGGGCCTCGCGGGTGTGCGCCCGAGCCTTCGAACTGGGCCTGCTGCTGGAGACCTCCGGCCCCCGCGGCGAGGTCGTCAAGCTGCTGCCCGCCCTGACCATCACCCCCGAGGAGCTCGACGAGGGGCTGCGCACCCTCGCCCGCTCCGTCCGTGAGACCGCCTGACGAAAGGAACCGTCCGACCGTGATCGTGCGATCCCTGAAGGACATCGAGGGCACCGACCGTGATGTCACCGCCGAGACCGGGACCTGGCGCAGCAAGCGCATCGTCCTCGCCGACGACCGTGTGGGCTTCTCGCTGCACGAGACCGTGATGTACGCGGGGACCGAGACCTCCATGTGGTACGCCAACCACGTCGAGGCGGTGCTGTGCGTCGAGGGCGAGGGCGAGCTGACCGACGACGAGACCGGCGAGCGCCACGCGATCTCCCCCGGCACGCTCTACCTGCTCGACGGCCACGAACGGCACACCATGCGCCCCAGGACCGACCTGCGCTTCGTCTGCGTCTTCAACCCGCCCGTCACCGGGCGCGAGGTGCACGACGAGAACGGCGTCTACCCCCTGCTCACCGAGGGAGCGTGACCAGCGATGACCACCGTGACGACGACCGACCTCTACCCCACCCGTGGCACGGCCGAGGTGATGACCCCGCGTCAGGACCCGGCCGTCTGGGGCGGACCCGGCACGTCCGGCCCGATCCAGCCGTCCGAGCTGCGCGACTTCGACCGCGACGGCTTCCTGCCCGTGGACGCGATCATCGGGCCCGAGGACGTGGCCCGTTACCGCGCGGAGCTGGAGCGGCTGTGCGCCGATCCGGCGGTGCGCGCGGACGAGCGGTCCATCGTCGAGGCGAAGTCCCAGGACATCCGCTCGGTCTTCGAGGTCCACAAGATCAGCCCGGTCTTCGCCGAACTGGTCCGCGACCCCCGCGTCGTCGGCCGCGCCCGGCAGATCCTCGGCTCGGACGTCTACGTCCACCAGAGCCGGATCAACGTCAAGCCGGGCTTCGGCGCCTCCGGCTTCTACTGGCACTCGGACTTCGAGACCTGGCACGCCGAGGACGGGCTGCCCCGCATGCGCACGGTCTCGGTCTCGATCGCGCTGACCGAGAACCACGCCACCAACGGCGGCCTGATGATCATGCCGGGCTCGCACCGGACGTTCCTGGGCTGCGCGGGCGCGACACCGGAGGACAACTACAAGAAGTCCCTCCAGATGCAGGACGCGGGCACGCCCTCCGACGCGGCCCTCACGGAGCTGGCGGGCCGCCACGGTATCCGGCTCTTCACCGGGCCGCCCGGGTCCGCGGTGTGGTTCGACTGCAACGCCATGCACGGCTCGGGGGACAACATCACGCCGTACCCGCGCAGCAACGTCTTCATCGTCTTCAACAGCGTCGACAACGCCGCCGTCGACCCCTTCGCGGCCCCGGTCCGCCGCCCCGAGTTCATCGGAGCGCGCGACTTCACGCCTGTGCGGTAACCCTCCGGGGTGCGGGTTCTGTGTGCGGCGCCGCGTTTGTTGCGGCGGGCGGTTGCCCCGCCGCAACCACAACGCACCCGCACACACCACCGGGCAGCCCGGCGCAGCCGCCCGCAGGCGGGAACCCCGTCAGGCCTCGCGGCGCCCGTTGAAGCGGCGCGGCAACCCCAACGGGTTGCCGTCGCGCAGCTCCGCCGGAAGCAGCCCCTGCGGCGCGTCCTGGTAGACGACCGGCCGCAGCCACCGCTCGATCGCCGTGCCGCCCACCGACGTGGACGTCGAGGTCGTGGCCGGGTACGGCCCCCCGTGGTGCATGGCCGGGGCCACCGCGACCCCTGTGGGCCAGCCGTTCACCACGACGCGCCCCGCCAGCGGGGTGAGGCGGCGCAGCAGGTCCGCGCCGGAGCCGTCGGCGTCGGTGCCGGACGCCTCGGCCTCGCTCAGGTGCGCCGTCGCCGTAAGGTTCCCGGGGAGCCGTCCGAGCACCCCCTCGACCTCCTCCGCGCCGCCGTACCGCGCGACGACCGTGACCGGCCCGAAGTGCTCCTCCAGCAGCGCGTCGTGCACGCCGCCCTCCGCGAGCCGGGCCGCCGGGACGGCGACGAAGCCGGCGCGCACCAGGTGCTCGCCGCCGTCGCCGGGCTCGACCGGCGCCTCCACCTCGGGCAGCGCGGTCAGTTCGCGCACGCCCGCGATGAAGTTGTCCCGCATGCGGGCGTCGAGCAGGGTGCCGGGGGCGACGTCGCCGACCGCGGCCGCCAGGGACTTCAGGAGGCGGTCGCCGGCCTCGCCCGCCGGGGCCAGTACGAGGCCGGGTTTGACGCAGAACTGGCCGACGCCGAGGGTCACGGAACCGGCGAGCCCCGCGCCGATCTGCTCGGCGCGCTCCTCGGCCGCGGCCTCCGTGATCACCACGGGGTTGAGGCTGCCGAGTTCGCCGTGGAAGGGGATCGGCACCGGTCGTGCCGCGGCGGCGTCGAAGAGGGCGCGCCCGCCCCGTACGGAGCCGGTGAACCCCGCGGCGGAGACCAGCGGGTGCTTGATCAGGTCGATGCCGGCCTGGAAGCCGTGGACCACCGAGACGACGTCGGCGGGCAGGCCGACGGCGACGGCGGCGCGGCGCAGCGCGTCCGCGCACAGCTCGCTCGTCGCCGGGTGGTCGGGGTGGGCCTTGACGACGACGGGGCAGCCGGCCGCGAGCGCGCTGGCGGTGTCGCCGCCCGGCACGGAGAAGGCGAGGGGGAAGTTGCTGGCGGAGTACACGGCCACGACGCCGAGCGGGATCTTGTAGCGCCGCAGGTCGGGCCGGGGCGGGGCGAGCGTCGCGTCGGCGTGGTCGATGATGACGTCGAGGAAGGCGCCCTCCTCGACGATCTCGGCGAAGGCCCTCAACTGGTAGGTGGTGCGCCCGAGTTCGCCGGTGAGGCGGGCAGGACCGAGGGCGGTCTCCGCGTCGGCGGCCTCCAGGATGCGGGGGCCGGCCTCCTCCAGGAAGTCGGCCGCGGTGCGCAGCAGCCGGGCGCGCACCTCGCGGTCGGCCAGCGCCGGGAAGGCCGCGGCGGCGGCGCGCACCGCGGTGTCGACCTCCTCGGCGGTGGCTTCCACGGCGACCTGCTCCCGCTGCTTCCCGGTTCGGGGATCGACGCTCCACACTGGTACGGCCACCGCGGGCACCTCCAGGCCTTCCGTTCGATATACTGAACAGCATCCGCAACTGTGAATCTGTTCGGGAGCCTACTTGTGCGGGTCCCGGCCGAACAAGGGGGGTCCACTCCAGATGGCTGCAGGTGAGGGCGGCGCGCAGGTCAAATCCGCGGTGCGGACGGTGGAGCTGCTGGAGTTCTTCGCGGGGCAACCCGGCATGCACAGCCTGGCCGCCGTGCAGGAGGCCGTGGGCTACCCCAAGTCCAGCCTGTACATGCTGCTGCGCACGCTCGTGGAGCTGGGCTGGATCGAGACCGACGCCACCGGCACCCGCTACGGCATCGGCGTGCGCGCCCTGCTGGTCGGCACCTCGTACATCGACGGCGACGAGGTCGTCGCCGCGGCCCGCCCGACCCTGGACCGGCTCTCGGACGACACCAGCGAGACCATCCACCTGGCCCGCCTCGACGGAACCAGCGTCGTCTACCTGGCGACCCGTCAGTCCTCGCACTACCTGCGGCCGTTCACCCGGGTCGGCCGCCGGCTGCCGGCCCACTCCACCTCGCTCGGCAAGGCGCTGCTCGCCACGTACACCGACGAGCAGGTCCGCAAGCTGCTGCCGGAGACGCTGGAGCCGCTCACCGAGCACACCCACACCGACCGCGAGAAGCTGATCGCGGAGCTGCACCAGATCCGCGAGCAGGGCTACGCCGTGGACCGCGAGGAGAACACGCTGGGCCTGCGCTGCTTCGGCGTCGCCATCCCGTACCGCACGCCCGCGCGCGACGCGATCAGCTGCTCGGTCCCGGTGGCCAGGCTGACCCCGGCCCACGAGCAGCTGATCAAGGACGCCCTCTTCGACGCGCGCGACCGCCTCACGCTGGCGACCCGCCGTCTGTGACCCTCGCGGTCAGGACTCCTCGCGCAGCACCCGGACGGCACCCGGCGGCACGCTGAGCCGGCCGATGACCCGTTCCCCGGTGAGCAGTTCGGTACCCGGCGCGTCGAGGGGCACCTTCGCCTCGGACCCGGTGTGGTTGATCACGAAGAGGTACGTGCCCTGCTCGCCGGCGCGGCGGACGACCTCGACGTCGCGCGGCAGTTCGGCCCGGTCCGGCAGGCCCGCGTCCTCCGCGGCGGCGGCCAGGACCGCGCCGAGCTCCGCGGGGCCGAGCCGGGTCGAGACGTACCAGGCCGTGCCCTCGCCCAGGGCGTGCCGGGTGACGGCGGGGCGGCCGGCGGCGGGGCCGTCGGCGTACGTCCACACCGGCTCGGCGCCGCGCGGCACGACGACCTCGGTCCACAGGTCGCCGGTGAGGGCGGGGCCCTCGGGGCCGTCGAGCAGGACCCGTTCCCCGTCGAGCAGGGGCGCGAACTCCTCGACGGTCAGCCCGAGCACGTCCCGCAGCGCGCCGGGCACGGGGCCCGGGTGGACGGTGTCGTGCTCGTCGACGACGCCGGAGAAGTAGGAGACCAGCAGCGTGCCGCCGCCCTCGACGTAGGCGCGCAGGTTCCGTCCGGCGGCCTCGGTGGTGAGGTAGAGGGCGGGGACGACGACGAGGGGATAGGCCGACAAGTCGGCCTCGGGACGCGTGAAGTCGACGGTCAGGTGCCGGTCGAAGAGGGCCTCGTAGTAACTGTCGGCGCGTTCGCGCGCGTCGTGGTCCTGGCTGGGCCGCCACTCCAGCTTCTGCGCCCACCAGGACTGCCAGTCCCACAGCACGGCGGCGTCCGCGACGGTCCGGGTGCCGGCGACCTCGGCGAGGGCGGCGACGTCGGCGCCCAGCCGGACCACCTCGCGCCAGACGCGGCTGTCGGTGCCCGCGTGCGGCAGCATCGCGGAGTGGAACTTCTCGGCGCCGTAGCGGGACTGCCGCCACTGGAAGAACAGGGCGCCCTCCGAGCCGCGGGCGACGTGCGCAAGGCTGTTGCGGGCCATCTGGCCGGGGGCCTTGGCGGGGTTGCGGCGCTGCCAGTTGACGCCGCTGGTGGAGTGCTCCAGCAGCAGCCAGGGGGCGCCGCCGGCGACGGAGCGGGTGAGGTCGGCGGCCATCGCCAGGTTGACGTGGGTGCGGCGGCCGTCGGTGATCAGGTAGTGGTCGTTGGTGACGAGGTCGACCTCGCGGCCCCAGGCCCAGTAGTCCATGGAGTCGCACTGGCTGAGCGCGGTCATGAAGTTGGTGGTGACCGGGACGCCGGGTGACAGCCGGTGCAGGACGTCGCGTTCGGCGGTGAAGTTGCCGCGGACGGTCTCGTCGGTGAAGCGGGCGTAGTCCAGCTGCTGGGCCGGGTTGGCGACGGTGGGGGTCAGCCGCGGGGCGTCGACGTGCGCCCAGTCGCCGTAGGTCTGGCCCCAGAAGGCCGTGCCCCAGGCGGCGTTGAGGGCGTCCAGGCTCTCGTAGCGGGCCCGCAGCCACTGCCGGAACTCCTCGGCGGACGCCTCGCAGTAGCAGGCGCCGACCGGGACCCCGTACTCGTTGTGGACGTGCCACATCGCCACGGCCGGGTGCCTCCCGTAGCGCTCGGCCAGCCGCTCGGTGATCCCGGCGGCGGCCCGGCGGTAGGCGGCGGAGCTGTGGCAGATGGCGCCGCGCGAGCCGAAGCCGTAGCGGACGCCCTCGCGGCTCACCGGGAGCGCCTCGGGGTGGGCGGCGTAGAACCAGGCGGGCGGCACGACGGTGGGGGTGCCGAGGTCGGCGCGGATGCCGTGCTCGTGCAGCAGGTCCAGCAGCCGGTCGAGCCAGGCGAAGTCGTAGCGGCCGGGCTCGGGCTCCAGCTTCGCCCAGGCGAAGATGCCGACGCTGACCATGGTCACACCGGCCTCGCGCATCAGCCGGACGTCCTCGTGCCAGACCTCCTCGGGCCACTGCTCGGGGTTGTAGTCGCCGCCGTAGGCAAGGCGCGCCATGGGATCTCCTGGGTCAACTCTGGGAACGTGCACAGCTGCCCGAGGGGCGGCTCGGCCAAGGTAACCGCACGGCCACAAGCATTGACAAGTGTCGGAGATGTTTCTCTACTGTGAACGCTCACAGCGCCCCCGCGCACCCTCGTCAGGGGAGGAACCCATGAACAAGCGCCTCGTCGCCGCATTCGCAGCGGCCGCGCTCTCCACCACGCTGCTGGCCGGCTGCGGTTCGTCGGACGACGGCGGAGACGGAGACAAGGCGGAGTCCGGACCGGTCAGCCTCACGTACTGGGCCTGGGCCCCGGGCCTGGACAAGGTCGCGGCGATCTGGAACGCCGGTCCCGGCAAGGAGGCCGGCATCACGGTCACGGTGAAGAAGCAGGCGTCGGGCGACGACCTGGTCACCAAGATCATCACCGCATCGAAGGCGCACAAGGCGCCCGACCTGGTGCAGGCCGAGTTCCAGGCCCTCCCCACGCTGGTGAGCAACGACGTCCTGGCCGACGTATCCGGGCAGGCGGGCGACGTGAAGAAGGACTTCGCCGACGGCGTGTGGCAGCAGGTGACCCTCGGCTCCGACGCGGTGTACGCGATCCCGCAGGACACCGGGCCGCTGATGTTCTACTACCGCCAGGACCTGTTCACGAAGTACGGCCTGAACGTGCCCACGACGTGGGACGAGTTCGCGCAGACGGCCCGCGCCCTGAAGAAGAAGGACGCCGAGAAGTCGCTGACCACCTTCTCGGCGACCGACCCCGGCCTGTTCGCGGGCCTGTCGCAGCAGGCGGGCGCGAAGTGGTGGACGACCTCCGGGGACAAGTGGGACGTCGCCATCGACGACGCCGCCTCCACCAAGGTCGCCGACTTCTGGGGCGGCCTGGTCAAGGAGGGCGTCGTCGACAACCAGCCGATGTACACCCCCGCGTGGAACAAGGCGCTCAACACCGGGACCCAGATCGCCTGGGTCAGCGCCGTGTGGGCGCCTGGCGTGCTGACGACCGCGGCCCCCGACACCAAGGGCAAGTGGGCCATGGCGCCGCTGCCGCAGTGGAACGCGGGTGAGAACGTCACGGGCAGCTGGGGCGGCTCCACGACCGGTGTCAGCAACGACTCGAAGCACAAGGACGCCGCGGTGAAGTTCGCGACCTGGCTGAACACCGACCCGGAGGCCGTGACGGCCCTGGTGAAGAACGGCGGCATCTACCCGGCGGCGACGGCCGCCCAGACCGGGGACGCGCTCGCCCAGGCGCCGGAGTTCTTCTCCAACCAGCCGGACTTCTACACCAAGGCGGCGGAGATCGCGAAGAACACCGCCCCGGGGGCGTGGGGTCCGAACGTGAACGTCGCCTACAGCGCGTTCAAGGACGCCTTCGGCAAGGCGGCGCAGGACAAGGCCGGCTTCGGCCCGGCGCTGGGCACGGTGCAGTCGACGACGGTCGCCGACATGAAGAAGCAGGGCTTCTCGGTCACGGAGTAGCGCGCGGCAGCCCCTCAGGCCGACCGGGGGCACCACGCGCCCCCGGTCCCGCCCGCCCGTCCGCCGCCCATCCGTCAGCCGTCAGCCGTCAGCCGTCCGAAACGAGCCGCCCATGCCGCCCACGTCCGCTGCCCGGCGCACCCGACGCCTCGCCCCCTACGGATTCCTCGCCCCCGCCGTCCTCCTGTTCGCCGCGACCTTCGCGCTCCCCATCGGCTACGCCGTCTACCTGAGCTTCCGCAAGATCGAGGTCAAGGGCCTGGGCCTGGGCCGGGGCGCACGCGGCGAGGCCTGGGCGGGGCTGTCCAACTACACCTCCGTCCTGTCCGACACCGAGCTCCTGCACGGCGCCGCCCGCATCCTCGGCTACGGCGCGATCGTCGTGCCGGTGATGCTGGGCCTCGCCCTGCTGTTCGCCCTGATGCTGGACGCGCAGCGGACCCGGCTGCGCGGCTTCTCGCGGCTGGCGATCTTCCTGCCGTACGCCGTGCCCGGGGTGGTCGCGGCGCTGCTGTGGGGCTTCCTCTACCTGCCCTCGCTCAGCCCGCTCCACTACGCGCTGGGCGCCATGGGCCTGCCGGAGCCGGACCTGCTGACCGGCGGCGCGCTCTTCGGCGCGCTGGCCAACGTCGCCGTGTGGGGCGGCACGGGCTTCAACATGATCGTGATCTACACGTCGCTGCGGGCGGTGCCCTCCGAGATCTACGAGGCCGCACGGATCGACGGCTGCTCTGAGCTGCAGATCGCACTGCGGATCAAGATCCCCACGGTGGCGCCGGCGCTCGTGCTGACCTTCTTCTTCTCGATGATCGCGACCTTCCAGGTCTTCGGCGAGCCGATGACCCTGAAGGGGATGACGAACTCGATCTCCACGACCTGGAGCCCGCTGATGAAGGTCTACCAGGACGCCTTCGTCCGCGGCGACCTCCACTCGGCGGCCGCGACGTCCGTGGTCATCGCCGTCGTCACCCTCGTCCTGTCCTTCGGCTTCCTGCGGGCGGCCAACTCCCGTACCCGGCAGGGAGCCTCCTGATGAGCGTCACGGCAACCCCCCTCGCCCAGCGGCCCGGCGCCACCACGGCGGCCCGCGCCTCCGCGCCGCGGCGGCGCCGCGGGACCGGCCTGGTCCCGACCGTCGTGCTGCTGCTCGGCGCGGCCTACTGCCTGCTCCCGGTCGCATGGGTGCTGGTGGCGTCGACGAAGAGCAGCCGCGAGCTGTTCGCGACGTTCACCTTCCTGCCCGGCACGGGCCTGGTCGACAACGTCTCCGCGCTGACGGCGTACCGCGACGGCGTCTACTGGCGGTGGATGCTCAACTCCCTCTTCTACGCGGGCCTCGGCGCGCTGCTGTCCACCGCGGTGTCCGCGGTGAGCGGCTACGCGCTGGCGAAGTACCGCTTCCGCGGCCGCGAGGCGATCTTCAACGTCCTGCTGACCGGGGTGCTGATGCCGCCGGTCATCCTGGCGATCCCGCAGTACCTGCTGATGGCCAAGGCGGGTCTGGCCGACAGCTACCTGTCGGTGCTGCTGCCGAGCGTCCTGGCGCCGTACGGCATCTACCTGGCGCGGATCTACGCCTCCGCCGCCGTGCCGGACGAGGTGGTGGAGGCGGCCCGGGTGGACGGTGCGGGCGAGTGGCGGACCTTCCGCACGATCGCGCTGCCGGTGATGCTGCCCGGACTGGTGACGGTCTTCCTCTTCCAGTTCGTGGCGATCTGGAACAACTTCCTGCTGCCGTTCATCATGCTGGGCGACGACGAGAAGTTCCCGGTGACGCTGGGCCTGTTCACCCTGCTCCAGCAGGGGGCCTCGGCGCCCGCCCTCTACACGCTGGTGATCACCGGTGCGATGCTGGCGATAATGCCGCTGATCGCACTGTTCCTGGTGATCCAGCGGTTCTGGAGCCTGGACCTGCTCTCCGGGGCCGTAAAGTCCTGAGGAGCCCCGAAGGAAGAACGGTATGAGCCGCACAGAACGACGCCGTCCCCCGACGATCCACGACGTGGCCCGCGAGGCGGGCGTGTCACGGGGCACGGTGTCGCGCGTCCTCAACGGCGGGCACAACGTGAGCCCGGCCGCGATGGAGGCGGTCAACGCCGCCATCCGCCGCACCGGATACGTGGTGAACCGGCACGCCCGCAGCCTGATCACCGGGCGTTCGGACTCGGTGGGCTTCCTGCTCACCGAGCCGCAGGAGCGCTTCTTCGAGGACCCGAACTTCAACGTGCTGCTCAGCGGCTGCACCCAGGCGCTGGCCGCGCACGACATACCGCTGCTGCTGATGATCGCCGGCGACGAGTCCGAGCGGCGGCGGATCACCCGCTACATCACCGCCGGGCACGTCGACGGCGTGCTGCTGGTGTCCAGCCACTCGGGGAACCCGGTCGCCGAGCGGCTGGAGAAGGCCGGGGTTCCGGTCGTCGCCTGCGGGGAGCCGCTGGGGCAGGGCGGCCGGGTCGCGTACGTGGCCGCCGACGAACGGGGCGGCGCGCACCGGATGGTGCGGCACCTCGTGGCCTCCGGGCGGCGCACGATCGCCATGATCACGGGGCCGCTGGACACCCCCGGCGGTGTGCAGCGCCTGGCGGGCTACCGCGAGGAGCTGGCCGCCGCGGGGCTGCCCGCCGACGAGACGCTGATCGCCGAGGGCGACTACAGCCGGGCCAGCGGGGAGGCCGCGATGACCGCGCTGCTGGACCGCTCCCCCGGCCTGGACGCGGTCTTCGTCGCCTCCGACCTGATGGCCCAGGGCGCGCTGGCGGCGCTGGAACGGGCCGGGCGGCGGGTGCCGGAGGACGTCGCGGTCGGCGGCTTCGACGACTCCCCGGCGGCGCTGGCCACGCTCCCGCCGCTGACCACGATCCGCCAGCCATGGGACCGGATCAGCGCCGAGATGGTGCGGCTGCTGCTCGCCCGCATCGCCGGTGACGAGCCGTCCGCGGTGATCCTCCCGACGGAGCTGGTACGGCGGGAGTCGGCCTGAACATCCCCTAGGATCATGGGAGTTGGGGCGTCGAAGCCGCCGCCCCCGGACTTGGAGGACCGGTGCGTCTCCCCCGCTCCCTTTCCGGCTGGACCATGGCCGTCTTCGGTGTGCTCGCCGCCGCGCTCGGCATCGTCGGAATCGTCTCGCCGGCCGTGCAGCTGTCCCTGCTCGGCTTCCACCGTCCGGACCACCGCGCCGCCGGCGACTACACCCTGGTCTTCCTCACCGCGTCCTCGATGGCGGCGCTCAACATGGGCGTGTACTACGTCCTTGCGGCCCTCGCCGACTGGCGCGCCTTCTTCCGCTGGACGGTCCCGTTCCGGCTGCTGACCTTCACCGTCTTCACCACGGCCGTGGTGATCGGCCGGGCGCCCTCCGGCTTCCTCGGGGTCGGCGTGTGGGAGGGCGTGGGCGCGCTGGTGACCGGTGCGGCCCTCTGGCACGAGGGCCGCAGGGCCCGGGCCGCGACCCCCGAGGGCGCCGCGGCGGCGTGACGCGGCCGTGGCGTGACCCGGCCGTGGCGTGACCCTGCCGCGGGGCGGTCAGGACGTACCGGGCGGGACCGCGCACTGCTCGGAGAAGCCCTGGCTGGTCAGCCCGAGGGCACTGTTGAGCCGGGAGCGCAGGTTCTCCACCGCGACCATGGCCGTGAGCTCCACGAAGGCGGCCTCACCGAGCCGGTCGAGCAGCCGGCGGGCCAGGTCGTCGGTGACGGACGGCACCGTCTCGCTCATGGCCTCGGCGTACTCCATCACCCACTGTTCGAGCTCGGTGAAGTCCTCCCGGTGCTCGCGCCAGACCGGCACCTTGCCCACCTTCTCCATGGGCAGCCCCAGGCCCTCGGCCTTCCAGTGGCCGAAGTCCACGCACCAGGAGCAGCCGATGCGGACCGCGGACGCCATGACGGCGAGGTGCCCCAGGCCCCGGTCGAGCGCGTGCCACTTCTCCACGCCCTGCTCGAAGCGGGCGTAGCTCATCAGCACCTTCGGGTTGTGGCCGACCGCCCGGCCGGGGTCGAGGACCCTGCCGAACCTGCGGCGCGCGTACCACTCGGCGAGCCGGATGAACGGGGTCCGGGGCGGGTCGAGGGAGATGCGGGACATGTCGTGCCTCCTGGGGTCGTCCGCGTCGTGCCTGCGGGAGTACGACGGACGACGGCCTCCCCGGTGTGACATCCGGGGGCGGGGGCACCTCCGGGGACGTCCGGGAGGTCACGCCCGCAGGGCGCACAGGGCGCGGTCCCAGAGCCGGTCCGCGGCGACCGGGTCCACGGCGTGGGCGGCGACGCCGCCGGGGCGCCCCTCGTCCCCGTCCACGACCTGCGCCTCCTGGTTGTCCTCGAAGTAACGTCCGGTCACCCCGTCGAGCAGCGGCGACGCCGCGAGCAGCACCGAGGTGGCGGCTCCCTGCTCCGCGGTCTTGTGGTACGGCTGCGGGATGACGGCGCCGTCCTCGTCCGTCACGCCCATCGCCCGCATGGTGCCGGCGTCGATGTGGCGCTGGAGGTTGGTGCCGAGGATCCATCCGGGGTTGAGCGCGTTGGCCGTGACGCCGTCGGCGGCCCACCGGCGGGCGCCCACCGCGAGCAGGACGTCCGCGGTCTTGGACTGCGCGTAGGCCGTCCAGGGGTCGTAGGGACGCCGCTCGAAGTGGGGGTCGCCGAAGTCGAACGCGGCGTTGCGGTGGGCTCCGGAACTGACGACCACCAGACGGGCCGACCCGGCCGCCCGCAGTGCGGGGTGGAGTGCCGTGGCGAGGGCGAAGTGCCCGAGGTGGTTGGTGGCGAGCTGCAGCTCCCACCCCAGGTCGGTGACCTGGCGGGTGGGGAGGGCCATGATCCCGGCGTTGGCGACGAGGACGTCGAGCGGCCCGCTCCAGGCGTCCGCGAAGTGGGCGACGGACGCGAGGTCGGCCAGGTCGAGGGCCCGTACGTCCACCGAGCCCGCCGGGGCGGTGGTGGCGAGTCCGCGGAGGGCCGGTGCCGCGGCGGCGGGGTCGCGCGTGGCGACGGTGACGTCCGCGCCGGCCGAGGCCAGGGCCCGGACCGTTTCGAGGCCGATGCCGGAGGCGCCGCCGGTGACGAGGGCGCGCCGGCCGGTGAGGTCGACTCCGCCGATGACCTCGGAGGCCGTGGCGTGCGAGGGGAAGGGGGTCTGCAGCAGGGGGTGGTCGAGCACGGTGACCTTCTCGGGAGGGGAACGGCTGGTACGCGAACCAGGCTATGGACGGCATCGCGTATTCTCCATAATGAAAACTCCGGAAAACTTCAGCCATCGTCCAGCTCCAGGAGGCACGTCATGGATCCGCTCGAGGACGTGCTGGCCCTGCTGGAGACCAGGGCCCATCTCTCGACGGGCCTCGTGGCGGGCGGCGAGTGGGCGGTGCGCTTCGGGGCGCCGTCCGGGGTGAAGTTCAACGCGGTCCGGCGCGGCGGGTGCCTCCTGGAGGTCGAAGGGGCGGACGGACCGGTGGAGCTGGCCGCGGGCGACTGCTTCCTGCTCACCCAGGCCCGCCCGTTCGTGCTGCGCAGCGCTCCCGGCGTGGCCCCGGTCTCCGCGGAGCCGGTGTTCGCCGCGGCGGAGGGCGGTTTCGCCCGGGTCGGCCGGGGGGACGACGTCCTGCTCGTCGGCGGCCGCTTCTCCTTCGGCGACCGCGCGCGGGCCCTGCTGCTGGACGCCCTGCCGCCGGTCATCCACGTGCCCGCGGGGACCGCGCACGCGCAGACCGTGGGCTGGGCACTGGAGCAGATCGGGCAGGAGCTGCTGCGACGGCCCGTGGCCTCCACCCTCGTGGCGGAGCACCTGGCCGTCGTCATGCTGGTCCACGTGCTGCGTCTGCACCTCGCCGAGGAGTCGCACGGCGCGTCGGGCTGGCCGGCGGGCCTGGCCGACCCCGTCGTGGCGCCCGCCCTGGCCGCGCTGCACCGCGCGCCGGCGCACGGCTGGACGGTCGCCGAACTCGCCCGCACCAGCGGGGTGTCGAGGTCCACGCTCGCCGCGCGGTTCAAGCGGACCGTGGGCTGTCCGCCGCTGGACTACCTCAGGCGGTGGCGCATCGAACTCGCCTCGCAGCGCCTGCGCAAGGGCACCGAGACCCTCGCCGTCATCGCCCGCGCGGTCGGCTACGGCTCCGAGAGCGCGCTCAGCACGGCCTTCAAGGAGGTGACGGGGAGCTCGCCCCGTGCCTACCGCGGCGGTCCCGCGGCCTGACGGGACGGCCTGAAGGGACGGCCTGGGGGCGCGGGCCTCCGCCGGCCGGGGACGGTCGGCCGAGGGGTTGTTCCTTAAAAAACTCCCGGGGC
>NZ_JARAVK010000156.1:0-21792 GCF_033792765.1 Streptomyces sp. PA03-6a
GGCCGGGCGGGACCGGTGGCTGCTGGGGGTGGCCGGGCTGGCCCCCGTAGCCAGGCTGGCCGCCGTAACCCGGCTGCGGCGGCGGCTGGTTGAAGCTCATCGGTGAGTCCCCTCGTTGAACTGCTGTCTCCTCGTACTCATCCTTGCGGATTGTTTAGGCCGTCTTTACACCGGCGTCGTCAGGACTTGGTAACAAGACGGTGCAGATGCCCGGTTGATCACCCCGACCACCGGTGCGGACCGGTACCGCCGACCCGTCCCATCTGCCGGTTTCCCGTCAGGAGTCACTCGTCCGCCGGTGGTTCGGAGGCGGCGGGCCGGCCCCCGGGGACCGGCGGGGGCCTCCCGCCCCCGGCTCCCGGCACCACGCGCCCCCCGGATCCGGACCGCGAGCGCCCCCGCCGGGCCCCGCGGAGGGCGTGCGTCCTCGGGGCCCCGTCCCCGCGCCTCGCGCCCGGGCACCGGTGGATTCGTAACGGGGCCCGCCCCGCCCGTAAACTGAGCGCCGTGACCGACAACACTCAGCAGGCCGCCGAGAGCGGACCGAACAGCGCGACCCCCGAACTGCCGACCCAGTACGCGCCGGCCGAGGTAGAGGGGCCCCTGTACGAGCGCTGGGTAGAGCGCGGTTACTTCGAGGCCGACGCCAAGAGCGACAAGAAGCCGTACACCATCGTCATCCCGCCGCCGAACGTCACCGGCAGCCTCCACCTGGGCCACGCCTTCGAGCACACGCTGATCGACGCCCTCACCCGCCGCAAGCGGATGCAGGGGTACGAGACGCTGTGGCAGCCCGGCATGGACCACGCCGGCATCGCCACGCAGAACGTCGTCGAGCGCGAGCTCGCCAAGGAGGGCAAGTCCCGCCACGACCTCGGCCGCGAGGCGTTCATCGAGCGCGTCTGGCAGTGGAAGGCGGAGTCCGGCGGGCAGATCTCCGGGCAGATGCGGCGCCTCGGTGACGGCGTCGCCTGGTCGCGTGAGCGCTTCACCATGGACGAGGGCCTGTCCAAGGCCGTCCAGACCATCTTCAAGAAGCTCTACGACGACGAGCTCATCTACCGTGCCGAGCGCATCATCAACTGGTGCCCGCGCTGTCTGACGGCCATCTCGGACATCGAGGTCGAGTACCAGGACGACGACGGCGAGCTGGTCTCGATCCGCTACGGCGAGGGCGAGGACTCCATCGTCGTCGCGACGACCCGCGCCGAGACGATGCTCGGCGACACCGCCGTCGCCGTCCACCCGGAGGACGAGCGCTACCGGCACCTCGTCGGCCGCGAGATCGAGCTGCCGCTCACCGGCCGCCGCATCCCGGTCGTCGCCGACGAGCACGTCGACCCGCAGTTCGGCACGGGCGCCGTCAAGGTGACGCCCGCGCACGACCCGAACGACTTCGAGATCGGCCAGCGCCACGGTCTGCCGAACCTCGCCGTCATGGACGAGCGCGCGGTCATCACCGCGCACGGCCCCTTCCAGGGACTGGACCGCCTGGAGGCCCGCTCCGCCATCGTCGCCGCGCTGCGCGCCGAGGGCCGGATCGTCGCCGAGAAGCGCCCGTACGTCCACTCCGTCGGCCACTGCTCGCGCTGCAAGACCACCATCGAGCCGCGGTTGTCCATGCAGTGGTGGGTCAAGGTCGGCCCGCTGGCGAAGGCCGCGGGTGACGCCGTCCGCGACGGCAAGGTCAAGATCCACCCCCAGGAGATGGAGAAGAGGTACTTCGACTGGGTCGACAACCTCCACGACTGGTGCATCTCGCGCCAGCTGTGGTGGGGTCACCGCATCCCCGTCTGGTACGGACCGGACGGCGAGATCGTCTGCGTCGGTCCCGACGAGCAGCCCCCTGGCGGCGAGGGGTGGACCCAGGAGACCGATGTCCTCGACACCTGGTTCTCCTCCGGTCTGTGGCCGTTCTCCACGCTCGGCTGGCCCGAGCAGACCGAGAGCCTCGCGAAGTTCTATCCGAACTCCGTCCTGGTCACCGGGTACGACATCCTCTTTTTCTGGGTCGCCCGGATGATGATGTTCGGTCTCTACGCGATGGACGGCACCCCGCCGTTCCACACCATCGCCCTGCACGGCATGGTCCGCGACCAGTTCGGCAAGAAGATGTCGAAGTCCTTCGGCAACGCGGTCAACCCGCTGGACTGGATGGACACCTACGGCTCCGACGCGCTGCGCTTCACGCTCGCGCGCGGTGCCAACCCCGGCACCGACGTGCCGATCGGCGAGGACTGGGTCCAGGGCTCCCGCAACTTCACCAACAAGATCTGGAACGCCACGCGCTTCGCGCTGATGAACGGCGCCACGGTCGAGGGCGACCTGCCCGCACCCGAGGAGATGTCGGCCACCGACCGCTGGATCCTGTCCCGGCTGGACGCCACGGTCGCCGAGGCCGACGCGCTCTACGACGACTACCAGTTCGCCAAGCTCAGCGACGTCCTGTTCCACTTCGCGTGGGACGAGGTCTTCGACTGGTACGTCGAGCTGTCCAAGACCACCTTCCTGGCGGGCGGCCGCCCGGCCGAGGTCTCCCGGCGGGTGCTGGGCGAGGTCCTGGACAAGCTGCTGCGGCTGCTCCACCCGGTGGTCCCCTTCGTGACCGAGACGCTGTGGACCACGCTCACCGGGCGCGAGTCGGTCGTCATCGCCGACTGGCCGGCCGACTCCGGCTTCCGCGACGCGGCCGCCGAGAAGGAGATCGCGGCGGTGCAGTCGCTGGTCACCGAGGTCCGGCGGTTCCGCGCCGACCAGGGCCTGCAGCCGGGCCAGAAGGTCCCGGCCCGGCTCGACCTCGGCTCCACCGGCCTGGAGGCCCACGAGGCGGCGGTCCGCCAGCTGCTGCGCCTGCAGCCGGAGGGCGAGGGCTTCACCGCGACGGCGACCCTGCCGGTCGCCGGCGCGACGGTCGCGCTGGACCTCTCCGGGGCGATCGACGTCGACGCCGAGCGCAAGCGGCTCGCGAAGGACCTGGCCGCCGCCGAGAAGGAGAAGGCGCAGGCCACGGCGAAGCTGGGCAACGAGGCGTTCCTCGCGAAGGCACCGGAGCCCGTCGTCGCCAAGATCCGCACCCGCCTGGCGGCGGCCGAGGCGGACATGGCCCGCATCACCGCGCAGCTGTCCTCGCTGCCGCAGGGCTGACGCACCCGGGGTGGGCAGGCGGAAACGCCTGCCCACAACCCGGATCCACCTGGCCGCTTCGTACAATGTGGTCGTGAGCAACCCGCGCCCCGAGAACGACGAGCCCCTTTCCGACCCGCTGGCCGCGATGGGTCTGGGCGGCGACGAGGACGAAGCCGACACCGACCCCGGCCGCGAGGCCGACCTGGCGGTGATCGAGGCGGGCAGCCGTACCCTCCGGGCCGGAGGACCGGTGCCGCAGGACGACGGCGTCCCGGCCCGCCCCGCCGACCCGGAGGTCGACAAGGCCCTCCGTGAGGTCGAGGCGGAGCTGGCCGGCCGCTGGCCGGAGACGAAGCTGGAGCCGTCCCTGGACCGGATGACAGCGCTGATGGACATCCTGGGCGAGCCGCAGCGCTCCTACCCCTCGATCCACATCACCGGCACCAACGGCAAGACCAGCACCGCCCGCATGATCGAGCGGCTGCTGCTCGCCTTCGACCTGCGCACCGGCCGCTACACCAGCCCGCACGTGCAGTCCGTCACCGAGCGGATCAGCCTCGACGGCCGTCCGATCGCGCCGGAGAGCTTCATCGAGACGTACCGCGACCTCGAGCCGTACGTGCAGATGGTGGATGCCTCGCAGCCGTACCGGATGTCGTTCTTCGAGGTGCTGACCGGCATGGCGTACGCCGCCTTCGCCGACGCCCCGGTGGACGTGGCCGTCGTCGAGGTCGGCATGGGCGGCAGCTGGGACGCGACCAACGTGGTGGACGGCACGGTCGCCGTCGTGACCCCGATCGACCTGGACCACACCGACCGCCTGGGCGAGACGGCCGGCGAGATCGCCGTGGAGAAGAGCGGGATCGTCAAGAAGGACGCCACCGCCGTGCTGGCCCAGCAGCCCGTGGAGGCGGCCCAGGTGCTGCTGAAGCGGGCCGTCGAGGTGGACGCGACGGTCGCCCGGGAGGGCATGGAGTTCGGCGTCACGCACCGCGAGGTGGCCGTCGGCGGGCAGATGCTGACCCTGCGCGGTCTGGGCGGGGAGTACGAGCAGGTCTTCCTGCCGCTGCACGGTGAGCACCAGGCCCACAACGCGGCGGTGGCGCTCGCCGCGGTGGAGGCCTTCTTCGGCATCGGCACCCTGCACGCCCGCACCCTGGACGTCGACACCGTCCGCACCGCCTTCGCGGGCGTCACCTCGCCGGGCCGGCTGGAGGTCGTGCGCCGCAGCCCCGCCGTGGTGCTGGACGCGGCGCACAACCCGGCGGGGGCCCGGGCGGCGGCCGCCGCGCTGGGCGAGGCCTTCGGTTTCACCCACCTGGTGGGCGTGGTCGGGCCGAGCGGCGACAAGGACGTACGGGGGCTGCTGGAGGCCTTCGAGCCGGTCTTCACCGAGGTCGTGGTGACCCAGAACTCCACCCACCGCGCCATGGACGTGGACGAGCTGGCCGCGCTCGCGGTCGAGGTCTTCGGCGACGAGCGTGTGCAGGTCGAGCCGCGGCTGGACGACGCGATCGAGGCGGCCGTGACGCTCGCCGAGGATCAGGGCGAGTACTCCGGCGCCGGGGTGCTGATCACCGGTTCGGTGATCACCGTGGGAGAGGCCCGGCTGCTGCTGGGCCGGAAGTGACGAGCGGGAAGCGGAACCAAGCGGATGCGGACCCTGTGCGCGAGCACCCTGATCGGTGAGTTCTTCGTGATCGGCTTCGCCGGTCTGGTGGCGATGAAGCAGCCGGAGCTGACGGCCGGCACGGTATGGACGGTCAGCGGCATCGCCATGGCCCTGTGCGTGCTGCTGTGCGGCATGCTCGGGCGGCGCGGCGGGCTGGCCGTCGGCTGGCTGCTGCAGGCCGGGTTGATCGTGAGCGGCTTCGCCGTCCCGGTGATGTTCTTCCTCGGCGCGGTCTTCGCCGCCCTGTGGTGGGCCGCCGTCCACTTCGGCCGGAAGGTCGACGAGGCCAAGGCGGCGCGGGCCGCGCAGCCGGCCTGATCGCACGTCCCGTGCCCCGGACCCAGGGGGTGCCGTGGGTCGTGGGGATCCCCGGTAATGTCGTCGTACCCGCACCCGCACATAGGAGTCACACCGTGTCCCAGCGCACCCTCGTCCTTCTCAAGCCGGACGCCGTACGTCGCGGCCTGGTCGGCGAGATCCTCGGCCGCATCGAGCGCAAGGCGGACTGGAGCATCACCGCGCTGGAACTGCGCACGCTCGACCGCGCGATCCTCGAACAGCACTACGCCGAGCACGTCGGCCGGCCCTTCTACGAGCCGCTGGTGGAGTTCATGGCCTCCGGCCCGGCCGTCGCCCTCGTCGTCGAGGGCGAGCGGGTCATCGAGGGACTGCGCGCGCTGGCCGGCCCGACCGACCCGATCGCCGCCGCCCCCGGTTCGATCCGCGGCGACTTCGGCACGATCGTCCGGGAGAACCTGATCCACGCCTCGGACTCCGAGGAGTCCGCCGAGCGCGAGATCAAGATCTTCTTCCCCGGCCTGGCCTGATCCTCCGCGACGATTCGCCCCGAATTCACAGCTGACGCCCGATCAGCTCAACGGGCGGCCGGAAATTTCCCGGCCGCCCGCAGGCATATGCCGGGGGTTCGGGGGAACCAATTCCGCCGACACGGCGTCACCATTGCAGAGGACAGCTGTGTGTTCTGATGACAATGGCGGCGGAACCCTGATTCCGTGCCCCGTCGGGCGCGACTACCATGGAATCTCCGCACCTCCGGCTCGGCGCACAGCAGCGCATCCGCCGTGCTCACCCCCACATCGCTCCAGCTCGGGAAGGCCAGACGTATCCTCATGGCGAACAACATGTCGTTCATCGGCCGTGACATGGCTGTCGACCTCGGCACCGCCAACACGCTGGTGTACGTCAGGGGTCGCGGGATCGTCCTCAACGAGCCATCCGTCGTCGCCATCAACACCAATACGGGCGGCATCCTGGCGGTCGGCTCCGAAGCGAAGAAGATGATCGGCCGGACCCCCGGCAACATCGTCGCGGTCCGTCCTCTCAAGGACGGGGTGATCGCGGACTTCGAGATCACCGAGCGCATGCTGCGCTACTTCATCCTCAAGATCCACAAGCGCCGCTACCTGGCGCGCCCCCGCGTCGTGGTCTGCGTGCCCTCCGGCATCACCGGCGTCGAGCGCCGCGCCGTCATCGAGGCCGCCACCCAGGCCGGTGCGCGCCAGGTGCACATCATCGAGGAGCCCATGGCCGCCGCGATCGGCGCCGGGCTCCCGGTCCACGAGGCGACCGGCAACATGGTCGTCGACATCGGCGGCGGCACCACCGAGGTCGCCGTCATCTCGCTCGGCGGCATCGTCACCGCGCAGTCCATCCGGGTGGCGGGTGACGAGCTGGACAACGCGATCATCCAGCACATCAAGAAGGAGTACAGCCTCCTGCTGGGCGAGCGCACCGCGGAATCGATCAAGCTCACCATCGGCTCGGCCTTCGCGGTCGAGAACGAGGAGCACACCGAGATCCGCGGCCGCGACCTGGTCTCCGGCCTGCCCAAGACGGTGGTCATCTCCGCAGCCGAGGTGCGCAAGGCGATCGAGGAGCCGGTCAACGCCATCGTCGACGCGGTCAAGACGACCCTCGACAAGTGCCCGCCCGAGCTGTCCGGCGACATCATGGACCGCGGCATCGTCCTGGCCGGCGGCGGTGCGATGCTGCGCGGCCTGGACGAACGGCTGCGCCACGAGACCGGCATGCCGATCCACATCGCCGAGTCCCCGCTGGACTGCGTGGCCCTCGGCGCCGGCAAGTGCGTCGAGGAGTTCGAGGCGCTGCAGCAGGTCCTGGACGCGCAGCCGCGCAGATGAGTCCTCACGATCCGTCGTACGGGTGAAGTCCTGCCCGTACGCCGGATCGTTCTACCTCCCGGCACGGCCCATCGGGCCCACGGGCTCACACGCTCTGACGAGGAAGGCACGGACTGGCCCCCGTGAGGGACACACGAGAGAGCCGGCTTCTGCTGGTACTGCTGGTGGCGATCGCTTTCGCGCTGATCACCGTCGACATCCGCGGCGGTGAGGACTCACCGCTCGACGGCACCCGGTCCGCCGCGGCCGCCGTCTTCGGCCCCGTCGAGGACGGGGTCGCGGCCGCGGTCGACCCGGTGGACAACGCGGTGGACGCGGTACGCGACTCCGGCGACCGCAGCAGCCGCATCAGCGAACTGGAGCGGGAGAACGCCGAGCTGAAGCAGCAGCTCGGCAGCAAGGACGTCACGCGCGAGCGCGCCCGCGAACTCGACAAGCTGCTCAAGCTCGCCGGAGCCGGTCAGTACCGGGTCAAGGGCGCGCAGGTCATCGCGATAGGAGCCGCCCAGGGCTTCTCCTGGACGGTCACCATCGACTCCGGCGCCAACGACGGCATCCAGCGCGACATGACGGTCGTCAACGGTGACGGCCTGGTCGGCCGGGTCACCACCGTCGGCCCCTCCACCTCGACCGTCCTGCTCGCCTGCGACCCGGACTTCACGGTCGGCACCCGGCTGGAGAAGTCCTCCGAGCTCGGCTTCGCCACCGGCCAGGGCAACCGGCCGATGCGGGTGCAGCTCCTCAACGGCAAGGCCCACGTGAAGAAGGGCTCACGGCTGGTCACCTTCGGCTCGCAGGCGGACAAGCCCTTCGTCCCCGGCGTGCCGGTCGGCACGGTCGCCAAGGTCGACCCCGCGGGCGGCGGCCTCACCCGCACGGTCGAGGTCACCCCGTTCGTCGGCTTCACCAAGCTCGACATCGTCGGCGTCGTCGTCCAGGGCCCGCGCAAGGACCCGCGTGACTCGGTGCTGCCGGCCGGGCCGAAGCCGGTCCCGACGGTCACCGTCACGGCGACGCCCAGTGTGAGCCCCTCTCAGTCCTCGCTCTACGGACAGGAGGAGGTCCGATGAAGCGCGCGCTGCTCGCCACCGGCCTCGTCGTCGCCGGCATGGTCGTCCAGGTGTGTGTCCTGGCCCGCCTCCACCTGCCCGGCGCCGTCCCCGACCTGCTGCTGCTCGTCGTCCTCGGCCTCGCACTGACGTACGGCCACGTGGCCGGCTGCCTCATCGGCTTCGGCGCCGGCCTGCTCGCCGACCTCGCCCCGCCCGCCGACCATGCCGCGGGCCGCTACGCCCTCGTGCTGTGCGTCGTCGGCTACATCGCGGGCCTGGTCAGGCCCGACGGCGGCCAGCTGCGGTCGGCCACCCGGCCGATGCTGGTCGTGGTGGGCGCCGCCATCGGTTCCACGGTGCTGTACGCGGCCGTGGGCGCCCTCGTGGGCGACACCGCGGCGCAGCACGTCGGCCTGGGCAAGCTGCTGTTCACCGCCGCCCTGTACGACCTGCTGCTCGCGCCGTTCACCGTGCCGTGGATCATGGCACTGGCCCGCCGGTTCCAGGGTGACCCGCTCGGGGAGGACGCCTCCGGTCCCGGCTTCGGCGCACGCATCGGCGGCCAGCGTTCGAGCCTTCTGGGCAGGGTGGGGAGCGTCGCCAAGGGAGGGCGGCGCTTGTGAGCGACGCACGCGAGGCCGCCGGGCCGCGGCCGACGACGAAGCGCGCGGTGTCGTGCCGAGCGGGCGGAGAAGCGGGAGTGGCGGCGTGAGCAACATCCCTGAGACGGGGCGGACGCCGCGGGTCACGATCCGGCTGGTGGTCCTGCAGATCCTCGTCCTGTCCCTGCTGTTCACCCTCGGCGGGCGGCTGTGGTTCCTGCAGATCCGCAACGGCCAGGAGTACACGGCGCAGGCCAACAGCAACAACGTCCAGGAGGTCGTCGCGCCCGCCGTCCGCGGGTCGATCCTGGACGACAAGGGCGTGGCGCTCGCCGACAACGAGACCCGGCTGGTGGTCTCGGCGAGCCGCACCGACCTGCTGAAGCAGAAGGACGACGGCAAGGCGGTGCTGACCCGGCTCGCCGACGTGCTGCACATGAAGCCGGCAGAGGTCCTGGGCAAGGTGCGGCTTTGCGACTCGCAGACCCCCAAGCCGTGCTGGAACGGCTCGCCGTACCAGCCGATCCCGATCACCGACGAGGCCACCACCCAGCAGGCGCTGCAGATCATGGAGCGCCGTGAGGACTTCCCCGGCATCACCGCCGAGCCCACCGCGGTGCGCCGCTACACCTCCCCCTTCGGGTCCAACACCTCCCAGGTCCTCGGCTACCTCTCGCCCGTCACGGACGACGAGCTGACCGCCGCGGAGAAGAAGGGCCAGTCCCTGCTGCGCTCGGACCAGATCGGCCGTTCCGGCCTGGAGCGCACCTACGACAGCGAGCTGCGCGGCAAGGCCGGCGTCACCCGCTACGAGGTGGACAACCTCGGCCGGGTCATCGGCAAGGCGGGCGAGACCGCCGCGGAGCCCGGCAGCCACCTGGTCACCAGCATCGACGCCCGCGTCCAGAGGGTCGCCGAGAAGGAGCTCGACGAGGCGATGAAGGTCGCCCGGAAGACCTTCGACAAGGTCACCGGCAGCCTCTACAAGGCGGACTCCGGCGCGGTCGTCGTCATGGACGTGCACACCGGCCAGGTCATCGCCATGGCCAGCGCGCCCACCTACGACCCGAACGTCTGGGTCGGCGGCATCTCCGCCAAGGACTACGCCAAGCTGACGGGCAAGAAGTCCAACTTCCCCCTGCTCAACAGGGCCATACAGGGTCAGTCGGCCCCCGGCTCGACCTTCAAGGCGATCTCCACCTCGGCCGCCGTGAAGGCCGGCTACGACATCAACGGGCGCTACCCCTGCCCGTCGTCGATGACCATCGGCGGCCGGGTCTTCAACAACTTCGAAGGGGAGAGCGCGGGCTCCATCACCCTCGCCCACGCCCTGGAGATCTCCTGCGACACCGTCTTCTACGGCCTGTCGTACGACCAGTGGCTGAAGGACGGCGGCACCAAGCCCAAGAAGCACCCCAAGGACTGGTTCTACAAGACCGCCAAGGAGTACGGCCTCGGCTCGGTGACCGGCATCGACCTGCCCTCCGAGGTGACCGGCCGGATCCCGGACCGGCAGTGGAAGCGGGACTACTACGAGGCCAACAAGAACTACTGGTGCAAGGTCGCCAAGAGCGACAAGCAGGACTACGCGAGCCAGATCGCGCGCGAGAACTGCGTCGACGGCTACGTGATGCGCGCCGGTGACTCGGTCAACTACGCCATCGGCCAGGGCGACACGCTCGTCACGCCGATCCAGATGGCCAACATCTACTCGGCCATCTCCAACGGGGGCACGCTCTACCAGCCCACCATCGGCAAGGCGATCATCAGCGCCGACGGCAAGAAGGTCACCCGGATCAAGCCGAAGGTCAACGGGCACGCGCCGGCCACCAAGAACACGCTGAAGTACATCAACGAGGCCCTGGAGGGCGTCGTCACGCACGGTACGGCCGCGTGGCGGTTCGGCGGCTGGCCGCAGGACAAGATCGCCCTGCACGCCAAGACGGGTACCGCGGAGGTCGCCGGCAAGCAGACCACGTCGTGGTTCACGACGTACAGCAAGGACTACGCGATCGTCATGACGATCTCCCAGGGTGGTACCGGTTCCGGTGGTTCCGGTCCGGCCGTCCGCAAGATCTACGAGGCCATGTACGGCGTCCAGAAGGACGGGTCGATCGACAACAAGAAGGCGCTGCTCCCGCACCCCTCGAGCAAGCTCCCGAAGATCGACTCCGACGGCACCATCAAGATCACCAAGGCCTCCTGGGCCGACGTGCCGCAGGCGCCCGCCGCGCCGCGGGACACGGCGCTGGCCGCCGCCGCGCTGCCCCCGGAGCGCACCGAGAAGCTCCTGCTGGGCAGGAGGTACTGGTCATGAGCGCGCACGGCTACGCGATGCGTCGCTTCACCCCGGAACGCGGCACCCTGGGCAAGCTCCTGGCCCGGGACTCGATACTGCGCCGGATGGACTGGCTGCTGCTCGGCGCCGCCCTCGCGCTGTCCCTGATCGGTACGGCGCTGGTGTTCTCCGCGACGCGCAACCGCACCGAGCTCACCCACGGGGACCCGTACTACTTCCTGCTGCGGCACATGCTCAACACCGCGATCGGCTTCGCCCTCGCCGCCGGCACCGTGGCGCTGGGCCACCGTCGGCTGCGGGGCGCGGTGCCGGTGCTCTACGCCATCTCGGTGCTGCTGGTGACCGCGGTCCTCACCCCGCTGGGGTCCACGGTCAACGGCGCGCACGCCTGGATCGTGCTGGGTGGCGGCTTCTCCCTGCAGCCGTCCGAGTTCACCAAGATCACCATCATCCTGGGCATGGCGATGATGCTGTCCGCCCGCGTCGACGCGGGCGACCGGCTCTTCCCCGACCACCGCACGGTCGCCCAGTCGCTCGGCTTCGCCATACTGCCGATGGCGATCGTCATGCTGATGCCCGACCTCGGCTCCGTCATGGTGATGGCGGTCATCGTGCTCGGCGTGCTGCTGGCCTCCGGCGCATCCAACCGCTGGGTCCTCGGCCTGATCACGGCGGGCGCCGGCGGCGCCATCGCGGTCTGGCAGCTCGGCGTCCTGGACCAGTACCAGATCGACCGCTTCGCCGCCTTCGCCAACCCCGCCCTCGACCCCGCGGGCGTCGGCTACAACACCAACCAGGCGCGCATCGCCATCGGCTCCGGCGGGCTGCTCGGCAAGGGCCTGTTCGACGGCAGCCAGACCACCGGGCAGTTCGTGCCCGAGCAGCAGACCGACTTCGTCTTCACCGTGGCGGGGGAGGAGCTCGGCTTCGTCGGGGCGGCCCTGATCATCGTGCTGCTGGGCGTCATCATGTGGCGCGGCTGCCGCGTCGCCCGGAACGCCACCGACCTGTACGGAACGATCATCGCGGCCGGCATCGTCGCCTGGTTCGCCTTCCAGTCCTTCGAGAACATCGGCATGACCCTCGGCATCATGCCCGTGGCGGGTCTGCCGCTGCCGTTCGTCTCGTACGGCGGATCGTCGATGTTCGCGGTCTGGATCGCCATCGGGCTGCTGCAGGCCATCCACATGAAGCGGCCCATGTCGGCCTGATCCCGCCCACCGGGTGAACGCACCATTGCGGCCGGGCGAACCCGCGATTAGGTTCCTGACATGGGGAAGCGTGTCGCGGAGACCGAGCGCAAGTACGAGGCCGCCGAGCAGACCGGTGAGCCCGATCTCGAAGGCCTGCCCGGGGTCGCGGCGGTGCGCGTCCTGGAACCGGCCGAACTGGACGCCGTCTACGTCGACACCGCCGACCTGCGGCTGGCCACCCACAAGATCACGCTGCGGCGCCGCACCGGCGGCGACGACGCGGGCTGGCACCTGAAACTGCCGAGCTCACAGGCCGACACCCGCACCGAGGTGCACGCGCCCCTCGGCAAGCAGGGCCGCAAGGGCGGCCCCCGGGTCCCCAAGTCCCTGCTCGCCGAGGTCGCCGCGATCGTCCGCGACCGCGAGCTCGTCCCGGTCGTCCGGCTGCGCAACACCCGCAAGCGGGTGCACCTCGTCGACGCCGGGGGCGCACCCCTGGTGGAGATCGCCCACGACCACGTCCGGGCCACCCTCCTCGACCACGGCGACGGTGCGGAGACCGCCTGGACCGAGGTCGAGACCGAACTCATCGACGGCGACACCGCCCTCCTCGACGCCGTCGAGAAGCGGCTCCGCGCGGCGGGCCTGCGGCGCTCGAAGTCCCCCTCGAAGCTCGCCCGCGCCCTCGGGAAGCGCCTGGCCGACGCACCCGGGCCGCCGCAGCCGCCGTCCTCCACCGACACCGCCGGGGACGTCGCCCTGGCCTACGTGCACGAGCAGGTCGCCGCCATCATCGGCTGGGACCCGGAGGTTCGCCGCGACGAGCCGGACTCCGTCCACCAGATGCGGGTCTCCACCCGGCGGCTGCGCAGCGCCTTCAAGTCCTTCCGCCGCGAACTCGACCGCGAGGCGACCGACCCCGTCGGCGACGAGCTGAAGTGGCTCGCCGGGGTGCTGGGCCTGGAACGCGACCGCGAGGTCCTCGCCGACCGCCTCCGCGACCGCGAGGCCGAACTGCCGGAGGAACTCGTCACGGAGGTCCTCACCGCCCGCATCGGCGGCGACGCCCCCGTCCACGAGGGCGCCCGCAAGGAACTCCTGCGCGAACTCGGCGGCAGGCGCTACTTCCGGCTCCTGGACACCCTGGAGTCACTGCTCGCCGATCCGCCCCTGCTCGACGCGGCCGCGGCCCCCGCGGCCGACGCCGTCCCCAAGGCCGTGCGCCGCGACCACCGGCGGCTGCGCACCCGTGTCGAGTCGGCCCTGGAGATGGGACCCGGCCACGAGCGCGACCTCGTCCTCCACGACGCCCGCAAGGCCGCCAAGCGGGCCCGCTACAGCAGTGAGGCGGCCCAGGCCGTCCCGGCGCTGCGCAAGCCCGCCAAGAAGCACACCCAGCGCATGAAGGCCGTCCAGCAGCTCCTCGGCGAGCACCAGGACAGCGTCATCTGCCGCGACGCCGTGCTGCGCCTCGCCTCGGACGCCCGCGAGGCCGGCGAGGACACCTTCGCGTACGGCGTGCTCTACCAGCTCGAACGCGACCGCGCCGCCGCCGCCGAGCGGCAGCTCCCGCAGGAGTGGCCCCGGGCCGACGGCGGCACCCTGGCCGGCTGAGCCGGCTGAGCCGGCCCGGGACGGCCACCACCGCGCCGCCGCGTCCCGGAGCGCCCGGGCCCGGGCGTCGCGTGGACGCGGCCGGGAAGCCCTCTGTGACGCGTTACGCTGAATGGTCACCCTTGCCAGCTCACGAAAGACACCTCTGATGCCTGTCGAGTCGGTCTTCCCCCAGCTCGAGGCCCTGCTGCCGCATGTGCAGAAGCCGATCCAGTACGTCGGCGGGGAACTGAACTCCACCGTCAAGCCCTGGGACGAGTGCGACGTCCGTTGGTCCCTGATGTACCCGGACGCCTACGAGGTCGGGCTGCCCAACCAGGGCGTCATGATCCTCTACGAGGTGCTGAACGAGCGCGAGGGGGTCCTCGCCGAGCGCACCTACAGCGTGTGGCCGGACCTTGAGGCGCTGATGCGCGAGCACGGCGTGCCCCAGTTCACCGTGGACGCGCACCGCCCGGTCAAGGCCTTCGACGTCTTCGGCCTCAGCTTCTCCACGGAGCTCGGCTACACCAACATGCTCACGGCCCTGGACCTCGCGGGCATCCCGCTGGAGGCCCGGGACCGGACCGAGGACGACCCGATCGTGCTCGCCGGCGGCCACGCGGCCTTCAACCCGGAGCCCATCGCGGACTTCCTGGACGCCGCCGTGATCGGCGACGGCGAGCAGGCCGTCCTGGAGATCACCGACGTGATCCGCGCCTGGAAGGCCGAGGGCCGCCCCGGCGGCCGCGACGAGCTGCTGTTCCGGCTGGCCCGCACCGGCGGGGTGTACGTGCCGAAGTTCTACGACGTGGAGTACCTGGCCGACGGCCGGATCGCCCGCGTCGTCCCCAACCGCTCGGGCGTGCCGTGGCGGGTGTCCAAGCACACCGTCATGGACCTCGACGAGTGGCCGTACCCCAAGCAGCCGCTGGTCCCGCTGGCGGAGACGGTCCACGAGCGCATGTCCGTGGAGATCTTCCGCGGCTGCACCCGCGGCTGCCGCTTCTGCCAGGCCGGCATGATCACCCGCCCGGTGCGGGAGCGCAGCATCACCGGCATCGGCGAGATGGTCGACAAGGGCCTGAAGGCGACCGGTTTCGAGGAGGTCGGCCTGCTGTCGCTCTCCTCCGCCGACCACACCGAGATCGCCGAGGTGGCCAAGGGCCTCGCCGACCGGTACGAGGAGGACAAGATCGGCCTGTCCCTCCCCTCCACCCGCGTCGACGCCTTCAACATCGACCTGGCCAACGAGCTGACCCGCAACGGCCGCCGCTCCGGTCTGACCTTCGCCCCCGAGGGCGGCTCCGAGCGCATCCGCAAGGTCATCAACAAGATGGTCTCGGAGGAGGACCTGATCCGCACCGTCGCCACCGCCTACGGCAACGGCTGGCGCCAGGTGAAGCTGTACTTCATGTGCGGGCTGCCCACCGAGACCGACGAGGACGTCCTGCAGATCGCCGACATGGCGAAGAACGTCATCCAGAAGGGCCGCGAGGTCACCGGCCAGAACGACATCCGCTGCACGGTGTCGATCGGCGGGTTCGTGCCCAAGCCGCACACCCCGTTCCAGTGGGCCCCGCAGCTCGGCGTCGAGGAGACCGACGCCCGCCTGGAGAAGCTGCGCGACGCCATCCGCGGCGACCGCAAGTACGGCCGCAACATCGGCTTCCGCTACCACGACGGCAAGCCCGGCATCATCGAGGGCCTGCTCTCCCGCGGCGACCGCCGCGTCGGCGCCGTCATCCGCGCCGTCTACGAGGACGGCGGCCGCTTCGACGGCTGGCGCGAGCACTTCTCCTACGACCGCTGGGCCCGCATGTGCGAGAAGGCGCTCCCTGAGCAGGGCGTCGACCTCGACTGGTACACCACCCGGGAGCGCACCTACGAGGAGGTCCTGCCCTGGGACCACCTGGACTCCGGTCTGGACAAGGACTGGCTCTGGGAGGACTGGCAGGACGCCCTCGACGAGACCGAGGTCGACGACTGCCGCTGGACGCCGTGCTTCGATTGCGGGGTGTGTCCCCAGATGGACACCCACATCCAGATCGGCCCGACGGGGAAGAAGCTGCTTCCCCTCACGGTGGTCAATTCCTGATCACGTTTGCCCGAGGCCCCGCCGCCGCCCCCTGCCCGGGGCCGGCGGCGGGGCCTCGGAGTTCTTCGTTCCGGTGGGGCCCGGGCGCGGCGTGACGCCCACCTCATGCCCGCCGGTGGGCTCTGGCCATGGGATACCCTTTTTGTAGCCTGCATTCATGGGAGAGACGGTTCCCGTGCACCTCGCGGTCATCGTGTAGCCAACCGTGGCTCCGGACGACCGCAAATCCGTCTGTTTTGCCGCGCCCGGTGGACGCGTGCGCGGTTCTTCCCGTGGTGACCCCGTACCCCGACTAGAGGTGGCCGTGCCAAGTTTGTCCTCCGAAGCGGCGGAGACCGCGCCGGACGTAAGCGTTGTCGTCATCGTCTACAACGACGCGGAGCGGTTGCCCGTGGCGGTCCGGTCGGTGCTCGACCAGAGCCTCCGCACGGTCGAGGTGATCATCGCCGACGACTGCTCGACGGACGGGTCGTTCGAGGTCGCACGGTCGCTCGAGGCCGCCCATCCCGGCCGCGTGCGCGCCATCCGGCTGCCGGAGAACAGCGGCGGCTGCGGTGAGCCGCGCAACCAGGGCATCGCCGTGGCGCGGGGCAGGTACGTGATGTTCCTCGACAGCGACGACACCCTCGAGTCCGACGCCTGCCGGAACATGTTCGAGGCCGCCGAGCGCACCGGCTCCGACCTGGTCTCCGGGGTCTGCGTGCGGGTGTACGTCGACAGCAGGGACGGCAAGGAGACCGACTGGTACCCCGCGCTGTACCGGTCGACCCGCACCGTCGAGTCCATCGAGGAGGTGCCGGAACTCCTCTACGACACGCTGTCGACCAACAAGTGCTACCGGCGCGACTTCCTGATCGAGAACGACCTGCGGTTCCCCCGGGGCATCCACTACGAGGACCTGCTCTTCTCGGCCCAGGCCTACATCACCGCGAAGCGGATCACCCTCATACCCAACCGGGTCTACTTCTGGAACGTCGTCCAGAAGTCGGAGGTCAAGTCGATCAGCAACCGGCGCGACGAGATCAGGAACTTCTCCGACCGGGTCGAGATCCACCGGCGCATCGACGCCGTCCTCGCGGCGCACGGGCTCGACGAGCTCAAGCAGCACAAGGACCGCAAGTTCCTCAAGCACGACATGGTCCTCTACCTCCGCGAACTGCCGTTCCTGGGCGAGGAGTACCGGAACCAGTTCACCGAGATAGCCCGCGACTACCTGCGGGGCTTCCCCGACGAGGCGTACGCGGAGACCAACTCGATCCAGCGGATCTGCTCGTACCTCCTGGTGCAGGGGGACTGGGCCAACCTCATGCCCGCGATCGACACGCTGATCAACCGTCAGAAGCTCTCCGCACCGCTGGTCGAGCGGGACGGCAGGATCTACTGGTGCGCGGAGCACCTCGACGACCCGCGGGGCCGCCGGATCCTCGACGTCACCGACCTCGGTTACCACGGGCGCCCGCTGGCGAAGATGAAGCTCCGCAACCGGCTCACGTCGTACACCGAGCAGTCGGGCACGGTCGCGATGTCCGGCACGGTGGTCAACCCGCTCGGCCGGATCACCCCGGACAGCAAGCTCAAGGCGACCCTGGAGTTCCTGCCGCGCAACAGCGGCGCGCGGCCCCTGCGCTTCCCCGTCGGCGCCGTCCGTCACGAGGGCGACGTCATCGCGTGGGAGGCCGAGGCCCCGCTGAGCCGCAAGCTGCGCCCGGTCGGCGTGGTGGACCCGGTGTGGAACGTGCGCCTGAAGCTGACCGTGGACGGCGTGAGCACCCTCAGCCGGATCACGGTGGGGGACACCGAGCTCCCGGAGCAGGGCACGATACGCATCCGGCCCCGGCTCACCCGGCTCGTCGCCGACCACCTCGAACCGGAGGTGTCGACCAAGCACCACCTCGCCTTCGTGCTCTCCCAGCAGGGCAAGGCGGCCCAGCGGGCCATGGCGCTCATGCACCGCAACCTGGACGGGTTCGTGGGCAGGCCCGCCAAGGCGGGCTACCGCATGGTCGCCGGCCTGCGCAAGAGCCTCAACTCCGGCCCGGTCAAGGTGCGCATGTACCACCGGATGCTGCGCGTCCTCCCGGTGCGCAAGGGCACGGTGGTCTTCGAGAGCCAACTCGGCAAGCAGTACAGCGACAGCCCCCGTGCGATCTACGAGGAACTGCGGCGGCGCAACGTCAAGTTCCGCCCCGTGTGGTCCTACGCGGACCGGCCGGAGGACTTCCCGGCGGACGCCCGGCTGGTGCGCCGCTGGTCGTACCGGCACCTGCGGGCCCTGGCCCAGGCGGAGTACTGGATCGACAACCAGGGCATGCCCCTGAAGCTCGCCAAGCGCCGCGGTACCACCTACATCCAGACCTGGCACGGCTCCGCGCTCAAGCGCATGGGCTTCGACGAGGCCGTGTACCGCATGAAGCCCGAGGCCGAGCGCGAGGCCTACCAGCGCTCGCTGGACCGCTTCGACCACTTCGTGCTGCGCAGCGAACACGACGCGCGCACCCTGGCCAGGGCCTACCGGGTGCCGGAGGAGAAGTGGCTGCGCACGGGCTACCCGCGCAACGACGCCCTCGTCCGCGGCCGTAACGCCGCCACCCCCGACCCGGCGGTGGAGGCGCTCGCCGAACGGCTCGGCATCCGCCGGGACCTGCCGGTGGTCCTCTACGCGCCGACCTTCCGGGCGCAGGAGAACGGCAAGGTCGCGCCCTTCGAGTTCGCCTTCGACCTGCAGCGTTTCGTCGACGAACTCGGCGACCGCTGCACCCTGCTGGTGCGCACCCACTACCTGAACCAGGTGACCCTCCCGCCGTCCGTCGGGAACCGGGTCGTCAACGTCTCCGACGAGCACGACATCACGCCGCTCTACCTGCTGGCCGACGCGCTGGTCACCGACTACTCGTCGGTGATGTTCGACTACGCGCTGCTGCAACGGCCGATGGTGTTCTTCGCCTACGACTGGGAGGAGTACGCCAAGGACGCGCGCGGCACCTACTTCGACCTCCTCGAGCAGGCGCCCGGCCCGGTCGTGCGGGACGCCGACGGGCTGTTCACGGCCCTCGCCGACCTGGACGGCACCGCGTCGGCGTACTCGGCACGGCTCAAGGAGTTCGTGGAGGCCTACGGGGAGTACGACCAGGGCGACGCCGCGGCTCGGATCGTCGACCGCTTCTTCGGTGCGAAAGGGGAGCCCCGATGACGGGCCGGGACATATTCTTCGTCGCCAACGAGGTCGACGAGCTCGGCGGCGTGGCCCGCTGGCAGACCCAGATGGCGCGGTTGCTGGCAGGCCGTGACCACCAGGTGCGCGTCATCGGCATCGCGCCGGCGCGCAACCCGATGGACCTCGGTCGGGACCCGGGCTTCGGGACGGAGACCCTGCACGCCGTCCGGCCGAGGCCGAAGCGCCGCAAGGGACGGCCCCTCGGGCTGCTCGACGTCGTGGGCCTGTGGCGGGACGCCCGGCGGAAGGCCGAGGTCCGCAAGGCCGTGGACCGGCTGTCCGAGCTGTTCCGCGCCGCCCGTCCCGGTGCGGTGATCATCGTCACCCAGGTGTGGGCCATGGAATGGGTCCGGCTCGCGGACACCGCCGGGCACACGGTGATCGGCATGAGCCACGAGTCGTACGAGTACTCCCGCATGTCCTCCCGGTTCCGGCGCGTGGAGGAGTACTACGCCGAGGCCGACCGCCTGCTGCTGCTGACCCAGGAGGACGCCGACCGCTGGATCCGGCGGGGCCTCAACAACGTCGGGTTCATGCCCAACCCGCTGCCGATGATGCCCGGGTCGTCCTCCCCGCGGACCGAGAAGGTCGTCGCCAGCGTCGGCCGGCTCGACGACCAGAAGGGCATCGACATGCTGCTCGACGCCTGGGCGGAGGCGGCTCCGCAGGTGCCCGGCTGGAGGCTGCGCCTGTACGGCACCGGCGAGCTGGAGGCCGAGCTGCGCGCGCAGTGCACCGCGCTGGGTCTGGACGACAGCGTCGAGTGGATGGGGCAGACCAATGACGTCGTCGGTGCGCTCCACGGCGCCTCGCTGTTCGTCCAGTCCTCCCGCGGCGAGGGTTTCCCGCTGGCCCTGATGGAGGCGATGGCCTGCGGGCTGCCGTGCGTGGCCTTCGACTGCGCCCCCGGCGTCCACGAGATCGTGCAGGACGAGGTCGACGGCCTGCTCGCCGCGCCGGGCAACGTCTCCGAGCTGGCCCGTCAGCTCGTGCGGATGATCCTCGACCAGGACCTGCGCGACACCATGGGCGAGCGGGCACGGGTCAACGTCCAGCGGTACTCGCCGGAGCGGATCACCGACCGCTGGGAGGAGCTCTTCGCGTTCATGGAGCGCTGAGCGGAAGCGGCCCGAGGGGCGCGCGGGGTGCGGACGGTCACCCGGCGCGCCCCTCGGCGCGTCCAGGACGGCGTGGACGGCCCGGCGCGGACGGCCCCGGCGAGCCGTCCGGAACCGGAAGGCCGGAACCCCCAGTAATCTGGAAGGCACAAGCAACCCCGTCCGGGGTGACCAGACGTACGAAGGACTGAACGACACTGGGCAAGCGACAGCCCGAAGGCCCGCCGCCCGCACCCGCGGTGCAGCGCATTCGACTGCGCTACACCAAGCGCGGCCGCCTCCGGTTCACCAGCCACCGCGACTTCCAGCGCGCATTCGAGCGGGCTCTGCGCCGCGCCGGGGTGCCCATGGCCTACTCGGCGGGTTTCACCCCGCACCCCAAGGTGTCGTACGCCAACGCCGCACCCACCGGCGTCGGAAGCGAGGCCGAGTACCTGGAGATCGCGCTCGCGGAGGCACGTGAGCCGGAGAAGCTGCGCCTGCTGCTGGACGAGTCACTGCCGGCCGGTCTCGACGTGGTCGAGGCCGTCGAGGCCCGCACGTCGGGGCTCGCCGAGCGGCTGGAAGCGTCCGTGTGGCAGCTGCGGCTGGACGGTGTGGAGCACGCCGAGGCCGAGCGGGCCGTGGCCGCGTTCCTCGCCGCCGGGACCGTCGAGGTCCAGCGGATGACGAAGAACGGCGTGCGGACTTTCGACGCGCGCGAGGCAGTGACCCGGCTCGAAGCGGTCGATCCGCAGGTGGCCGGGGCCCAGGACGGCATTCTCGAACGGGATGCCGATAGGCCGACACCAGGAGCTTGTGCGATACTGCGGCTGGTTGTTCGGCATGTGACACCTGCTGTACGACCCGACGACGTCCTGTCCGGCCTCCGCGCGGTGGCCGACCTCGCGCCGCCGGTCCCCGCTGCGGTGACCAGGCTGGCGCAGGGGCCGCTCGATGAGGAGACCGGCACGGTGAACGATCCGCTCGCGCCTGACCGCGATGTCGCGGCGGCGCCGGAGGGATCCGCCTAGGACCGTCGTCGTTGTGCGGCCGACGCATCCGGGGAAACCCGGGTCCGGCAGCACACATCAGACGAGACTTTCGTCGGTCCGTCATTGCGGTGCCGACGAGCTACACGACAGTTCCCGTGTGGCGCCCGCGCCCCCGGGCGGCGGCCCCGCTGAGACGCGGGCCGCCGCGTACCGGACCAGGACGCGGCGCCCGGGAACGCGACGGGAGAAATGCCCGCATGCTCGAGACCAACGAGCCGAACGAGGCGCCCGAGAACGGCGCCACCGAAGCCGCCTCCGGCGGCACCGACACCGAGGCGACGGTCGCCCCGCGCCGCCGTCGCCGCGCGGCCAGCCGCCCCGCGGGACCGCCCGCGGCCGGCGAGGCCGGTCAGGACGTGACGTCCGGCGCCCCCGCTGGGGCCGCCGAGCCGCCGGCCATACCGGCCGAGGCCCCATCCGCCGATTCCGAGACCGAACCCGCCCCCGCGCGCACCCGGCGCCGGGCGACCCGCAAGTCCTCCGCCCCTATACACACCTGACGCGGCTCCCGAGAAGACACCTGTCGGTTCGCGTGGCCCCGGGATCGCGCGAGGCACTCCGCAAGAGCCCATCTCTTATACACACAGGACACTGCAGACGATAAGGCGAGTGTGAAGTAAGCAGAGAGA
>NZ_JARAVK010000157.1:0-21768 GCF_033792765.1 Streptomyces sp. PA03-6a
GGATGGGGCGGGACAGCACCACCGAGACCGAGGAGGAGCCCGTGCCATTGGAGGGCGAGTACGAACCGAGCCCGCAGACGTGGGCGCGCGAGCAGGTCGAGCGGTACGAGAGCTCCGGGGGCACCGAGGGGACCACGATGCGGGACCTGCCCGTGGTCATCCTGACGACCCGCGGAGCGAAGAGCGGGAAGATCCGCAAGACGCCCCTGATGCGGGTGGAGCACGGCGGGCAGTACGCGGTGGTCGCCTCGCTGGGCGGCGCTCCGAAGAACCCGGTCTGGTACCACAACGTGGTCGCCGATCCCCGGGTCGAGCTCCAGGACGGCCCCGAGCGCCAGGACATGACGGCGCGTGAGGTGTCCGGCGAGGAGAAGGCGCTGTGGTGGGACCGGGCCGTCGAGGCCTTCCCCGACTACGCGGACTACCAGAAGAAGACCGACCGCGAGATCCCGGTCTTCGTCCTGGAGCCCGCGGCCCGTCCCCACTGATCGCGGCGCGGGGTTCATGCGCACCGGGCGCGGCCCGGTGCGCATGAACGGCGTCATCGCGGACAGGCGTGCGGTGCGGGTGCCGGACCGCGTTTCCCCCGTCGCGGTCCGGCACCCCGCGGCCCGTCAGGGCGCCGGCGTGCGCAACTCGACGTCGTCGGGCCCGAGCGGCCGGCCGTCGGCGTCGTGCATCCCCAGCGGGGCCACCGGGCGACCGGTCGCCCGGTCCACGAGGGTGGTCCGCTCCTCCGCAGGCTCGAAGAGGTTGGCCTCGCCCCACTGGCGCAGGGCGAGCAGCACGAGCCGCAGACCCTTGCCCTCCTCGGTGAGTTCGTACTCCCGGTACGGGCTCCCGTCCGAGGCGGGCACCGTGCGCAGCACCCCGTGCTCCACCAGCTTGGTGAGGCGGCTGCTCAGGATGTTCTTGGCGCAGCCCAGGCTGCGGTGGAAGTCGTTGAACCGGCGCACCCCGTTGAGCGCGTCCCTGACGATCAGCAGCGACCACCAGTCGCCGACGACGCCCAGGGTCCGCGCGACCGGACACGGTCCGTCACTGAAGTCCTTCTTCTGCATCGCCCTCTCCCGGTTTCGACTTTAAACCGAGAGGTCGGGCGGGGCAAACACCGCACCGGGGGCACCGCTACTCGGGCCGTGCCGGGACGTAGAAGCCGGTCGTGGCGGTGACCGCGGCGGCCACGGTGTCCTCGGGCGCACCCGAGGCGGCGTACGCAGTGCCCCAGGCCCGGCTGCTGCGGGTCATGAAGTCCCGGGCCTCGTCGGAGAACTGCCATTCCTCCGCTTTCTCCGGCCCGATGCCGCCGCCGGCCAGGTACAGCGCGAGCCCCAGCAGCCCCAGGTCCCAGCCGACGCCGACCGCACCCGGCCCGAACTGGTCCCACATGCCCGGCGGCACCACGGCCGTGTGCTCCAGTTCCAGGACCGTACGCTCCGAGTCCTTCGCGATCAGCCGCACCTCCACCTCGCTGAACCCGGGCGCCCCGCCCATGACCCAGCTGACCCGGAGCAGCTCCGGCGGCTCGCAGCGCAGGATCTCCCCGCCGGCGTTGCCCTGTAGCTGGTACCGGCCGCCGAGCCGCAGATCGCCGGTGACCGGCAGGAACCAGCGCCCGATGCGCTCCGCGGTGGTGCAGGCGTCCCACACGTCCTCGACCGGGGCCTCGTACGTACGGCGCAGCAGCACCGTGCGCGCCTCCTCGCCGGAGACCTCCCGGCTGCCGGTCGCGCGGTGGATGGCGTTGATCTCGTCGACGATGTTCATGCGGTGTCTTCCCGTTCCTTCCCGGGGTCCCGGGCCTGTCCCGTTCCCGGTCGCTGTTGTTCCTGTGCCAGGCGGCGTTCCCGGCGCCCCCGGGCGAGCTCGGTGCCGAGTGCGTCCAGCCGCTGCTCCCAGAAGCCGCGGAAGCGCTCCAGCCATGCGTCGACCTCGCGCAGCGGCGCGGCCTGGACGGCGTAGAGCCTCCGGGTCCCCTCGGCGCGCACGGTGGCGAAGCCGTTCTCCCGCAGGACCCTCAGGTGCTGGGACACGGCGGGCTGAGAGATGCCGAACTCCCCGCTGATGACCTCGGTGATCGCACCGGACGGCTGTTCCCCGGAGGCGAGGAGCTCCAGGATGCGGCGCCGCACCGGATCCCCGAGTACGTCGAATGCGTGCACGTCCGTCACTATGACAGCAGCTGCTTATATAAGCAAGGGCTTAGATTGATTGCCGCTATGGACGCTTGTGAGGGGAATCTCCGTTTCCTCCCTCTGGGCCCCTGAGCGGCCACGACGCACCCTGACGCGCGACTCACCCCACAGGAGGAGGGACATGCCGGGCATAGGGGTGGCTTCAGGGACGTTCCCTGACGCGGGCAGCAGTGCCCACGGCGTAGGACTGGAAGGGTCCGCCCACCACGGGCCGCGTTTCCGAAGGAGTGATGACCATGCGCCGCATCCGCGTCCAGCGACCGAAGAAGCCGGCGCCGTCGCGCCCTCCGATCGACCTGCGGACACCGTTCGGAAAGCCCCTCCCGTACTGACACCCACCCCCGACGCACACCGTGCACGTCCAGAAGGGTCGCCCGAGATGAGCGACACGTCCCACCGGCCGGGGAACACCGTCCCGGCCTTCCGCCCGGTCTTCGCCTACGTGGTGAGGCGGCTGCGCTACCTCGCCGAGGGCTTCCGCCGCGTGGCCCTGGCCGGGTGACGGCGCCGGCGGACACCGCCGCGCCCCTGGTGCCCGGGGGCGCGGTGGGCCGCTGCAGGGTCCCCCGGACGGCCCACGCGGAGCGCTGTTGCGCGTCGGCGCCGACCGGGTGACCCTTGACGTGATTCGGGTGCACCGGGACGCGAGGTGGCCATGGTCGAGCCAGCGGTGACGATCCGGCAGGACGGCGACGGTTACGTGGTCACCTGTCCGGGAACCGACGCGGTCGGGCGCGGGCCGACGGAGACCCAGGCGTGGACCGACTTCTGGGCCGCCCTGCACGCCGACTGGAAACCCCCGGAGGAACTCAGGGCGGGTCCCGGCGAGGACCACGTCAGGGGCCTGCGGGTCCTGCGGCTCTTCCGCTGACGCCCGTCAGGGTGCCCGGCCGGACCACACCGGCTCGACGCGTGCCCACTCCCGCTCCCACGCCCTCAGCCGCCCGCGCAGCACGAGGGCGCCCACGGCATGGTGCACGCCCCAGGCCACGGCCGACCACAGCAGGAAGCACGTGACGCCCAGCACCAGGCCCGCGCCCCGTGCTCCTGCCGTACTGCGGGGTTCCGGCGCCGGCGAGCCCCGGTCGTCCACCCAGATCCGTACCGGCTCGCCCGCCTCGACGGGCCGCCCCACCGGGACCCGTCCGGTGTGCGGACGGCCGTGCGGGTACTCCCAGCCGGCGCTCACCGGCGGTAACGACCGCATGCCGTGCTCATGGAAGACCGGCCCCGTCGAGGTCAGCGCGGTGCCCTCCACGAGGTGCCGGTGGCACCGTTCGGCCAGGGCCTGCGCGCGCTCCGCCCGGTGCACGGCGAACCCCGCGCAGGCCGAGACGAGTACGGCGAGCACCATCAGCGCGGAGGCGGCCAGCCGCGGAAGGGTGTGCGCGCACGGGCGGCACCGGGACGGCAGCACGGCAGGACAGGCGCAGAGCAACATGGGACCCCCCTCGGACGAGGCGCGCGGCCCGGCCTCGACCGGACTGCCGACATGCTGCACCCACGGGGCCACCGCCCGCCGGGAATTCGTCCCCTGGCCGCCGACTAGTCGGCGACCGCGGGCGACGCCGCCCGCGGACCGGGGACCCGGTGCGGCGTACGGCCCGCCGCGGGTGCCGGCCGGGACAGGACCACCACGCCCCGCCCCGCCGCCACCGCTCCCGCCAGGGCCACCGCCAGGCCCACCGAGCCGCCCCGGAAACCCTCACCGAGCAGCAGGACACCGACGCACCCCGCGACCAGGGGGTTCGCCAGCGTGACCGCGGCCAGCGCGACGCCCAGCCCACCCCGGTACGCCTCCTGCGACCACAACATCCCCGCGATCGCCAGGACACCGGTGCAGCCGGCCGCCACCAGGAGCATCGGGTCGGCGACGGCCGCTCCGAGTCCGCTTGCGGCCAGGTGCACCGCCAGGCCCTGGGTCAGGCACGAGGCGATCCCGAACGCCGCGCCCGCCGCCGTCGCGAAGCGCAGCGCGCGCACCACGGAGCCGTCGGCCCCCCACGGCACCCGGGTCAGCGCCAGCGCCGCCGCCGCCGTGATCGCGGCCAGCAGGACCAACTCGGCACCACCCAGTGCCCGTTCCGTACCGGGCGGCGCCGTGGACAGCAGAAGGGCCACCAGTCCCAGGACGGTCAGTCCGGCCCCGCCCCACTCGCGGGGCCGCACGCGGCGCCGGCCGAGGGCCGCGTGCAGCGGCAGCGCCAGTACGAGGGTCAGCGCGCCCAGTGCCTGGACCACGGTCAGCGACCCGTACCGCAGGGCGACCGCGTGCAGTCCCGCCCCGGCCGCCTGGAGCACCAGCGCCAGCGTCCACAGGCCGCCCGTCGGCTTCCGCCCGGCGGCGGCCGTACGCTCCTGGGCGACCGCCGCCGTGGCGTAGCAGACCGCCGACAGCAGGGCCGCCGCCAGGGACAGCACGCCGGGGTTCATGCGAGCGCCCTCCGAACGGGCATGGGGCTCCTCCTGGTGTGCGGGGGTGGTGGCGCGGGCCTCCAGCACATCGTGTGCGCCGCCCCCGGGGCATCAGGGTCCACCCCGAGCCGCCCCCGAACCTTGTCGGCGACGTCAGGCGCAGACCGTGCCGGCGGGCGGCAACTGGCCCCGGGTCAGGTAGCCGTCGACGGCGTCGTCGACGCAGCCGACCGACCTGAGGTAGGCGGTGTGCCCGTCGCCGTCGTAGGTGAGGAGCCGGCCCGAGGAGAGCAGGCGGGCCAGGGTCCGTGCTTCGGAGTAGGGGGTCGCCGGGTCGCGGGTGGTGCCGACGACCAGGATCGGCGCGGCGCCGGACGCGGTGAGGGCACCGGCCGGCTGGTCCGCGGGGACCGGCCAGTGGGCGCAGGTCGACAGCTGGTCCGCGAAGTACGTGCCGAAGCGGGGCGAGGCGCGGACGAACGCGGGGAACGCCGCGCGTGCCTGCGCGGGCGTGGCCCGTGGTCCCAGGGTGCCGCTGAGGCAGCTGATCGCGACGTACGCGTCACCGCTGAAACCGGAGTCGTCGAAGGCCCCGCCGAGTTCCTGCACGGTGGTGGTGCCCCCGGAGCGCACCTCGCCGAGCGCGGCGCGCAGCTTCTCCCACGCGGGCGCCATGAGCGCCGTGGTGACCGCGCTGATGAGGGCGTCGCCGTCGACCACGACGTCCTTGCCCTGCCGCAACGGGCGCCGGTCGAGGGTCTCGACCAGAGCGTCCAGGGTGCGGCCTGCCCCGTCGGCGGAGTGACCGACGGGGCAGGCCGGGCGGGCGGCGCAGTCGGCGGCGAAGGAGTCCCAGGCGATCTGGTAGCCCCGGGCCTGGCCCAGGAGGCTGTGGACGCCGTCGAGCGTGGGGTCGACGGCGCCGTCCAGCACCATGCGGCCCACGTGGGACGGGAAGAGGCCGGCGTAGCTCGCACCGAGGTAGGAGCCGTAGGAGAAGCCGAGGTAGTGCAGCCGCTCGTCGTCGAGCAGGGCGCGCAGGAGTTCCATGTCCCGGGCCGAGTCGAGCGTGCCGACGTGCGGCAGCAGACGCCCCGCGCCGCGCTCGCACGCGGCGGCGGTGTCGCGTGCCGCTTCGTCGGCCGCGGCGAAGTCCGGCGTGTCGGCGCCGGGCAGGCCCCGCACCCCCGCAGGGGTGCCGGCCGTGCCGGTACCGCAGTGCACCGGGGTGCTGTCGCCGACCCCGCGCGGGTCGACCGCGACCAGGTCGTAGGCGGCCCGTACGGCCGGTGAGAAGGCCCCGGCGTAGGACCAGAGCGAGGTGATCGCGGGTTCGCCGGGGCCGCCGGGGTTGAACAGCAGCGACCCGATGCGCTGGGCGGCGGTCCCGGTGGACTGCTTGCGGGTGGCGGACAGACGGATGTCGCCCGCCGACGGACGGGTGTAGTCCAGCGGGGCCCGCAGGGTGGCGCACTCGAACGACGGCTCGTCCGCGCAGGGTTTCCAGTCGAGCTTCTGCCGGTAGTAGCCGGCCAGTGCGGGAGGAACGGTTGCGGCGGCGGTGCCCGGCGGCCCCGCGGGGCCTTGGCCCGCGCTCCGCCCCGGCGGACCGGCCGTGCAGGCGGTCAGCAGGAGTGCGCAGGTCCAGAGCGCGACGAGCGCCACGTGGTGGAGCCCGCGCCGGGGTCCGGGGGATATGGGGCCGGTGGTCCGGGCTGCCTTCATCGCCACGTCTCTCCTTCACCTTCCGGTGCGTGATCAGTGCACCACGCAGCGTGTCCGGCGGGAGCGTTCGCGTACGCCGGTGGAGTGAACCGCGGCGGGTGGGCCCGGGCCGTGACGGGGGCGGGAACGTACGGCGGCCGGCGGCGGACAGCAGGCCGCCCCGGGCCCATGTGCGGGCCCGGGGCGGAGTGCCGTGCTGGCGTGCGTGCGCGGGGGGTGTCGGGGCGGTCAGGCCTCGCCGCCCTGCGGGCGACGCCGGCGCAGGAGGAACACGCCGCCCGCCGCCGCGGCGGCGAGGAGGGAGGCGCCGGTGAGGCTCTCGGCGGTGTTCATGCCGGTCGAACCGCCGAAGCCGGTGTCGGGCGCACCGCCGTTGTTGTCGTTGTCGTTGTCGTTGTCATTGCCGTAGTCGTTGTCGTTGTCACGGTCGTTGTCACGGTCGTGGCCGTGGTGACGCTTCTTGTAGCACTTGCGGTCGTTGTCGCGGCCCCGGTCACCGTAGCCACCCCGGTCCCCGTAACCGCCGCGCCCGTTGTCGTCGCCGCCGCGGTCGTCACCGCGGTCGTCACCCCGGCCGCCGTGGCCGCCCCGGCCGTGCCCGCCCCACGAGCACTTGTCGCGGTCGTGGCCACGGCCGTAGTTGCCGTAGTCGTCCTCGTAGTCGTCCCCGTACTCATCGTCGTCGTCGTAATTGGTGTTGTTGTTGTTGTGGTTCGTGTTCGTGTTCGTGTTCGTGTTGGTGCCGTTGTTGTCCGTGGTGGTTCCGCCGTCGCGGTCACCCTCCGTGCTGGTCGTGGCCGGAACGGTGAGGGTGCCGACGCTGCCCTGGTCGGACTTCGGGCCGATCATGCAGCTGACGGTGATGGTGTACGTGTTGGCCGGCGCGTCCTCGGGGATCGTGAACGTGCCGGTCAGGGGGCCGCCCGGGGTCGCCGCGCTGAGGGACAGGGCGTTGCGCAGCAGGCCGGACGGGAAGGCGTTGGCGTTCACCATCGCGCCGGGCGCCTGGCAAACCTCCGAGTTGGCGGTGACGGTGACGGAGCGTCCGTTCTGGGCGACGTTGACGTCGACCACGGCGAAGGCCTGCGAGTTCGGAAGGATGACGGCCGCAGCGGTCATCGTCGCCATCGCCAGGATGCGAGCACCACGCATGGAGCTGAACCTCCTTGTGGACGGGGCAGGCGGGATGTGGCCCCCGGCACGACTGCCAGCGCGTCCTCGAGACCTATATGGCGATCATCCGCAGCCGCTCCGCACCCCGAGACCGGCGGAGGGGTAGGGCCGAATGGGGTGGGGCCGTGCCGCCGCCCGGGACGTTTCTGCAGGTCAGGGGTGGTGTGGTGGCCCGAATAAGAAAAATGTGAAGAGATGTCCAACTGGGTGACGGAGTATCAGCTAATCTTGCGTCAGCAGGGTGGCGGAGCTTCGGGTCGTCCGAGGCCGCTCAGGCTGACGGACCATCAATGTGCTTTGCCGTGCCCTGGCATGGCTGCGGGGCGAGCTCCGCTCAGGCCCGGACGGCCCGTCAGACTCCGTGTGCGGTAACGGGATTGGGCCGTCCGTGATCAGAACCGGATGCGGGCCGCGACGGGCAGGTGGTCACTTCCGGTCGCGGGCAGGGTCCGTACCTCCGAGACCGTCGCGGACCGCGCCAGGACCTGGTCGATCCGGGCCAGCGGGAACCGCCCCGGCCAGCTGAACGCCAGCCCCGATTCCGGGGCGTCCAGCCGCGAGGTGAGCGGGGCGAGCCCGCGGTCCTCGACCGTGCCGTTGAGGTCCCCGAGCAGGACCACCCGGTCCAGCCGCTCGGCCGCGATCTCGGCGCCGAGGAGGGCCGCGCTCTCGTCCCGCCTGCCGGAACCGAACCCGGACCGGCCGAGGCGGAGCGAGGGCAGGTGGGCCACGTACACCGCGACGTCCCCCTGCGGCATCCGGGCGGTCGCCCGCAGGCCCCGGTCCCAGTCCTCGCCGAGGTCCGCGGGCCGGATGTCGATCCTGCGCCCGTCCACCAGCGGATACCGGGACCACAGCCCGACCGTGCCGAAGCGCACGTGATGGGGGTACGCCGCGTCCAGGACGGCGCCGAAGTCCGGCAGCAGGGACGGTGTCAGCTCCTGGAGTGCGATCAAGTCCGGTTCCGCCGCGATCAGTTGCTCGGCGGTACCCGCCGGATCCGCGTTCTCGTCACTGACGTTGTGCTGCACCGCGACGAGGTCGTACCCGGCCCCGCCGCGCGGACCCAGCGGATCACCGAAGACCGCGAGCCAGGCCACCAGCGGTACCAGGAGCGCGCACAGGGCGACTCCGGAGCGCCGCAACAGGGCCGCGCACAGCAGCAACGGGACGCCCAGCCCCAGCCAGGGCAGGAACGTCTCCAGCAGGCTCCCCCACCGGCCGGGGCCGTCCGGCACCGAGGCGTGGCACACGAGGAGCAGCGCCAGCAGGAGTGGAAGCGCCACCAGGAGCGCGTCCCACCGCCGCGGGCCGCGCCATCCGCGGCCGTTCCCTGCCGCGTCCATCCGCCCGTGATCCGCCCGCTCGTGAACCGTCCGCCTCAGTGATCGCACGCAGCAACGACGCCGGCCCGCGTGATCCGGTTCCCGTGGCATCCGGTGAAGGGGCCGGCACACCCCCGCTACGCCGTCTCCCTCTCGTCCTCCACGCCCCGGAACTCCGCCGGCCCCAGCGTGAGCACGCCGTCGCTCAGCGGCGTGCACCGCACCCCGCCCTTGCCGCGCAGCGCGCGCTGGGCCCCCGGACCGATGACGACGTCCATCCAGGCGCAGGGCCGGGCGGGGCGCCGCACCGCGAACAGGACGGGCCCCGCCCCGGTGTCCAGGGACACGGTCGTGCCCACGTACGCGTCGATGTCGACGCCGCGGAGCAGCACGTTGCGGCGGGTGTGCCGCAGGTCGGTCTCCGGAGCGATGTCCAGCGGCAGGCTCTCCGCCGCCATGAGGGTGACGGCGGCGTTCCGATGGGCCGGCCGCGCGTAGTAGCGGTCCCCCACGAGCCCGAGTCCGCTCCGCACCTCGGCGCTCCGCACGAGCTCCCCGTCCGGCGCCGGCGTCGGCCCCTCCGACGGCCGCCCCGTGTACCGGTGCGCGGGCGACACCAGCAATTGCACGACCTCGACCTGCTGAGACATGCGGCCAGCCTAATTCGCCGACCGCCGTGCCCGGCGCGGGCGCCTCAGGGCTTTCCGAGACGACGCCGGTCCCACTCCGCCCGGGACATCGCGATGGGGCGGGGGAGCGGCGCGCCGTCGACGTACAGGTCCACGTGCTCGTTGTAGAACGCGACCATCCCCGCGACGGGGGCGCACGCCACCGTGGGGAAGTCGTACGCCCAGGCGATGTCCTTGTGGGTGGCGACGTCACCGTCGAACGACCAGTAGCCGCTCGTCGTGCCCTTGTACGGGCAGCGCGTGACCGTGTCGGAGGGACGCAGCCGGGTCCAGTCGACGTGCACGCGCTCGACGTAGTAGCGGGTCGGCAGGCCGGTCTCGAACAGGGTCACCGCGTGCGGCGCGTCGGCGAGGACGGTGCCGTCGACCTCCACCCGCACGCTGCTGGAGGAGCGCAGGGCGTCCACGCGGGTGTAGGGGCTGCGCGGGTGGACGAAGACCTGCTCGTCCTCCTCGTACCAGGCGTCGAGGGCCTCCCAGCGGAAGCGCGCGGTCCCCAGCAGCCGGTCCGGGGAGCCCTCGTCCCAGACCCAGGCCGCGCCCTCGCGGACCTCGGAACCGACGTGCAGCGAGTGGCGGCGTGCCGGGCCGGGGCCCAGCCGTCCGGCCCGGCCGTCGTCGGTGAGCACCCCCTCGGTCAGGTCCTTGACCGGGATGCTGTACTGCGGATAGCCGGGCCACTCCCACACGTACACGGCACGCCGGGTGTCGAGGACGGTACGGCCCCCGACCAGCGCCCGGATGCGCCGTGGTACGGGTTCGACGTGGCCGACCGGGACGATCAGGCCCGGATGGTTCACGCTCTCGTCCGCCATCGGTGATCACCTCGGTCCGTTCACGGATTCCGTACGCCCAGCTTCTCCGGCGTCCGCGTGATCGGCCACCCCGGCGGTGCCCGGGGCACGCCGCCGTCTCAGCCGAACACCACCGACCACGGCCGCGGCGGCCCGTCCGGCGCCGCCGCCGGGCCTGCGCCGCGCTCGTCGGCCACCGCACCGTGCCGCGCCAGCACGCGCGCGGCGAGGGCCGCGAAGCGCGGGGCCGCGGGGTGGGCGGAGGGGCCCGCGGGCCAGGCACCGCCGATCCGGCGGGCGAGGGGGCGTCCGGACAGCGGCCGCCAGGCCACGCGTGGCTCCCTGCGGGCGGCCGCGCCCTGGTCGAAGGCGATGCCGCCACCCGCCGCGACGAGGGCGAGCAGGAACTCGGGGCTCGAGGCGTGCCGGACGCCACCGGGGACGAAGCCCGCCGCGCGGCAGCCCGCCAGCAGCCGGTCGTACCAGCCGGGAGCCTCGTCGCGCGGGAACACCACGAGGTCCTGGCCGGACAGATCGGCAAGGGACACCTGCGGACCGCGGGCCACCGGTGAGGCACGGGGGAGTACGACTCCCAGGTCGAAGGCGACCTCCTGACCGAGCCGCAGTCCGGCCGCCTCCACCGGGCGGTGGACGAGGCCGACGTCGAGGCCGCCCGCACCGAGGAGCCTGCACTGCTCCGCGGTGGTCGCCTCCCGCAGATCGACCGCCAGACCCGGGGCGTGCTCCGTGCACGCGGCGAGCAGCGCGGAGACCACCGCCGCCGTGGTGCCGGTGGGCACGGCCGCCCGCAGGGTGCCCAGGCCCCCGTCGGCGGCACGCCGCGCCAGGGCCCGCAGGCGGTCCTCACGGGCCAGGAGTTCCCTCGCCTCCTCCAGCAGCACCGTCCCCGCCGAGGTCAGCGCGGTACGGCGCCGCGACCGGTCGAACAGCTCCGCGCCGAGTTCCCGCTCCAGCGCGCGCACCGCCTGGCTGACCGGCGGCTGTGCCGTGCCCAGCCGCTCGGCGGCGCGGCCGAAGTGCAGTTCCTCCGCGACGGCGACGAAGATACGCAGGTGGCGCAAGAGATCCACGATCAAGAACCCTACGCGAGGAGGCTGTTGATGGTCGAGGAGGACATCCGGGAGGTGTTCGCGGCGGCGGGCGCCGAAGTGCTGCTGCACGCCGTACCGGTCGGTGCGGGAGCCGGCGGCACGGCCGAGGTCGCCGTCGGCGCGGACGAGCCCGTCGTCCTCGCGTCGGTCGTGAAGATCCTCCTGGTGCTGGAGTTCGCCCGCCAGGTGGCCGCCGGCCAGCTCGACCCGCGTGAGCGCGTGCGGGTCACCGCGGCCGACCGGCTCGGCGGCTGGGGCACGGCGGGATGCGCCGACGACGTCGAGCTCTCGCTCCGCGATCTCGCCCACTTCGCGATGTCGGTCAGCGACAACACCGCGGCGGACCTGCTGCTGGCCCGGATCGGACTGGACACCGTACGGCTCCTCACCGAGGAGCTCGGGCTCACCGGCATCCGGCTCGTGGGCGGCCCCCGGGACGTGCTGGAGTCGATGCTCGCCGACGTCGGGGCCGGCACCGAGGCGGAGTTCGCGGCCCGTTGGCCCGCCCTGCCGGAGGACCGGAAGCGACGGCTGGCGGTCCTGGACCCCACGCGGACCAACGCCGGCACGCCCCGGGAGGTCACCCGGCTGCTCGGGCTCATCTGGCGGGACGAGGCTGGCCCGCCGCAGGCCTGCGCCTGGGTCCGGGAGCTGATGGGCCGGCAGGTCTTCCGGCACCGGATGGTCTCCGGCTTCCCCGGCGAGGTGACGGTGGCCGCCAAGACCGGCACGCTGCCCGGCCTGCACCTGGAGGCGGGGGTCGTCGGCCACCCGGACGGCGGGCGCTACGCGGTCGCCGTCTTCGCCCGCACCCACGAACTGACCGCGGTGCGCCCCGCGGTGGACTCCGCGATCGGCGCCGCCGCCCGGATCGCGGTGGACTTCCTGCGGGCCGACCGCCGTTGACCTGCACTCATAACGGATCGCGTATCAGGCGTGCGGAATTCCGGTCTTGGACGCGGGCGACTCGGCCTTGATCTCCTGAGGCCATGAGCGACGACAGGGACGTACGAGACGTGAAGAGGTTCGGACGGCGCACGATGCTGCGGGGCGCCGCGCTGTCAGCGGCCACCCCGCTGCTGCCGGGCACGGTGCCCACGGCGGCAGCGGCAGCAGCGGCGGCACCCGCGGCCCGGCGCGGGGCCCCGGACGCCGGCGCGGTGACCTTCCGCTGGCTGGGCACCGCGGGCTGGCGCATCGACGTCTCCGGCCGGACCGTGCTCTTCGACCCTTACGTCACACGGTTCCCCACCGGGCTCTTCACCGGTGCCTTCGACCCCGCCACCCGGCTGCGGACCGACGAGACCGCGGTCCGGGAGCGCGTCGGCCACCCCGAACTCGTCCTCGTCAGCCACTCGCACTGGGACCACCTCGCCGACGTGCCGTACATCGCCGCCTCCACCGGCGCCCGGGTCGTCGGCACGGAGACCACGTACCACCTGCTGGTCGCGCTCGGCGTCGACCCGGCGCGGATCTCGGTGGTGAAGGGCGGGGAAGTGCTGGACTTCGACGGCATCGTGGTGGAGGTCGTCGCGAGCCTGCACAGCCGCAACAAGGGGTACTCCTACTTCGCCCCCGGCAGGCACGTCGCACCGCCCCGGGCCCGCCCGGAGACCATCGCCGACCTTCCCGAGGGCGACACCCTCGCCTTCCAGGTCACGGCAGGTGTCGAGGGGCCCTCGGCGTTCCTGATGGGCGCCAGTGACTTCAGCGAGCGCGCGGCCCGGGGACTGCGCCCGGACCTGGCCATGGTCGCCGTACCGACCAGCGCCTCGACGCACCAGTACGTCCCCCGGTTGCTGCGGGCGCTCGGCGACCCCGGCGTCGTCGTGCCCGTGCACTGGGACGACTTCGAGCGGCCGCTTGACCTGGAGCCGAGGCCCGACCCGTCGGCGGACGTCGGGGCCTTCACCGCGCAGGTCCGCCGTGAGTCGCCCGCGACGCGCGTCGTCGTCCCCGACTACCGCACCCTCTACGGCGCGGACATGCGGCCGGTCCCCTGACGGCCGGTTCCCGGCCGCCGTGCGGGGCCGGTCAGGCCCCCACGGTGCCGTCGACACCCTCGCGGAGGAAGTCCGCGTGCCCGTTGTGACGGCCGTACTCCAGGAGCACATGCACCATGACCATCCGCAGGGAGACGTCCTCGCCCCAGCGCGGCTGGTGCCCGGTCAGGTCCAGGGACCCGGCCGCCTCCTCGATCCGGCGGGAGTTCTCCACCTCGGCCTCCCAGGCCGTGAAGGCCTCGGCGCGGGTGGACGCGCTCGCGTCGTAGGCCGCCTGGAAGTCGATCCTGTCGGACCAGACCATGGGCGCGTCGTTGTCCTCGAACACCCGGCGGAACCAGGCGCGTTCCACCTCCGCCATGTGCCGGACGAGCCCGAGCAGCGAGAGCGTGGACGGAGGCATCGACTGCTGCCGCAGCTCCTCGTCCGTGAGCCCCCGGCACTTCATGGCCAGCGTGGCCCGGTGGTAGTCGAGGAACGCCCGGAGCGTCTCGCGCTCCCCGCCGAGCAGTGGCGGGCCCACGCGGTCGTCGTCGGTCATTGGATGCTCACTTCCTGAGTCGCGGTACAATTGAAGAGTTCTTCAATTGGCGAATCTTTACAGAAGGTACGGGTGGTCCGGGTGCAGGTTCCGCTCTACCAGGCCAAGGCGGAGTTCTTCCGCATGCTCGGGCACCCCGTGCGCATCCGCGTCCTGGAACTCCTGCAGGACGGGCCCAAGCCGGTGCGGGACCTCCTCAACGCCATGGAGATCGAGCCCTCCAGCCTCTCCCAGCAGCTCGCCGTACTGCGCCGCTCCGGCATCGTGACCGCCACGCGCACCGGCTCCACCGTGGTGTACGAGCTGGCGGGCGGCGACGTGGCGGAACTGCTCCGGGCTGCCCGCAGGATCCTCACGGAGCTGCTGACCGGGCAGCAGGACCTGCTGGCCGAGCTGAAGCAGACCGAGGAAGGCTCCGCGGTCCGTACGCCCGGCCCGCCCGGCCCGCCCGGGAAGACCGGTGACGCCGCGTGAGCGCCGGGACCGGCCCCGGTAGGGACACGGGCGGCGAGAAGTACAAGCAGCGGGCGGTGCTCCTGCGCGTCCTCGTCTACGTCTTCGTCACCCACTTCATCGCCGGTTTCATCACCCTGCTGTTCTACCTGGGCAAGCACGCTCCCAAGTGAGGGGCCCACGGGTTCACTCCGTGCGCAGCGGCAGGGTGACCCATATGCCCTTGCCGCCGGTGCCGGGATCGGGGAGCACCGTGGCCGTGCCCCCGCATTCGGCGGTGACCTCGGCGACCATGGCCAGTCCGCCGCCGGTCGCGGCGGCCCGGAGCAGGTCCGGCCGGTGGGGATGCAGGTCGTACACGGCGAGGGCGAGCACCCCGCCGCCCGTCGCGTAGACGACGTCCAGGCTGGGGGAGACCCCGGCGGCGTGCCGGACGCTGTTCGCGACCAGTTCGCCGAGGATCAGCAGGGCCCGGCCCAGCACGGTGTCGCCCGGGCCGACGCCCCAGGAGGTGTAGACGTACTCGCCCGTCCTGCGGGCCACGGTCACGGACAGGGGCGCCGTCGGGAGGGTCAGCACATGGCGGCGGTGCAGCATGGCGCGAGCGGTCACCGGGTGCCGGGCCGGCCGTCGTCACCGGTACGGGCACCGGCGCCCGCGGGGCCGCCGAGCCGGTGCCCCTGGAGCGTGAGGGGGCCGTTCATGCGGTACGCGGGGCTCAACCGGCGGCCTCCCCGCGCAGCACACCGGCCCGGTGCAACCGGGCGCGGGCCGCGCGGACGGCCTCCGGGGCAGTGGCGTGCACCAGGTCCGCGTCCCGCAGCGCGTCCAGCACGCCCAGCGCGTCCAGCGCGTGCCGCTGTCCTGGCCGGAGGCCGGACGCCAGCACCGTGATGCCTCGGCGGTTCAGCCGGTCGATGACGTCCTTGAGGACCAGGGCGCCGGTGGCGTCGATGTGGGTGACACGGGAGAGCCGCAGGATGACCACCGACACGTCGGCGACCTCGGTGAGTTCGAGCAGGGAACGGTGGGCGGCGGCGAAGAACAGGGGCCCCTCGATGCGGAAGGCCACGATGTGCTCGGCGAGCAGGGCGTGTTCCCCGGCGCCGTGCCCCTCCGGCGGGCCCTCGTGCAGCGGCACCCGATCCAGCCGGACCTGCCGCGCCACCGCGCGCAGCGCCAGGGCCCCCGCCACCACCAGCCCGATGACGACCGCGTACGTCAGGTCCAGGGCCAGCGTCGCGGCCGCGGTCAGCAACAGGACCGCGCCGTCGGCGCGGGTGGCCCGGGCCATCGCCCGCAGCGATCCGACCTCGACCATCCGGATCGCGGTGGCGAGCAGCACGCCTGCGAGCGCCGCGAGCGGGATGCTCCCCACCAGCGGAGCGGCGACGAAGACGATCAGCGCCAGGACGGCGGCGTGGGTCAGCGCGGCCAGCCGCGAGCCCGCTCCGGTACGGACGTTGACGGCCGTGCGGGCGATCGCCGCCGTGGCCGGCACCCCGCCGAACAGCGGGACGACCAGGTTCGCGAGGCCCTGGCCGAACAATTCCCGGTCCGGGTCGTGGCGCTGTCCGCGCGTCATCCCGTCCGCGACGGTCGCCGACAGCAGCGACTCCAGGGCGGCCAGGGCCGCGACCGCCAGGGCGGGCGCCAGCAGAGAGGGGAGCGCGGCCGGGTCGAGGAACCCCAGGGAGGGCGCGGGCAGTCCGGACGGCAGGTGGCCGATGCGCGCCACCGGAAGGTCCGCGGCCTCGGCGGCGATCGTGACCACGACGACGGCCGGCAACGAGAACGGCACGCGCGGGCGCCACCGGGCACCCGCCAAGATGCCGCCGGCCACCGCCACCGAGAGCGCGAGGGCCGCCCAGTGGGGGTGGGCCAGGAACTCGCGTACGGCCCGCAGGGCCACGGCCGCGGCCCTCTCGCCGTCCGGCGTGGGCACCCCGAGGGCCGCGGGCACCTGCTGCAGCCCGATCACACACGCGATCCCGAGGGTGAAGCCCTCCACCACGGGCGCCGGCACGTAGCGCATGTACCGGCCGGCGCGCAGCAGGGCCAGCCCGATGAGCAGCGCACCGGCCATCAGACCCACGGTCAGGACCCCGCCCGGCCCGTACCGGGCGACGATGGGGACCAGCACCACGGTCATCGCCCCGGTCGGGCCGGAGACCTGCACGTTCGATCCGCCGAACAGCGCGGCCACCGCCCCCGCCACCACGGCCGTGGCCAGTCCGGCCTCCGCACCGAGCCCTGAGGAGACGCCGAACGCCAGCGCGAGCGGCAGGGCCACCACCGCCACGGTCAATCCGGCGAGCAGGTCGCGACGGGGCTGCCGCCGCATCGCCGTCAGATCGCCCCGCGTGGGCAGCAACGCGCGTACGGGGTCCCACATCCGCCCTGCCAGCCCAGTCACCGTGCGAAGACACCGGCCCCGTCGTCCCTCGCCCCGGCCGGTTGCCGGGGACGGCCCGCAGCCGTGCCCCGTGTTTCCCGTGACGGCACAGCGGGATCATCATGTAGCGAATTGAAGATTTTTGCAATTTGTGGATCCGGTAGGTCGCGGGACCCTCCGATGGCGGTGGCGGTCGGACGGGGGCGTAAATGGACCGTTAGGTCAAGAATCCGTATCATCGACGCCATGGCGCGTCCCAGGAGCTTCGACGAGCGGCAGGTGCTCCGGGCTGCCCGAGAGGTGTTCTGGGCCCGTGGCTACGCCGCGACGTCCCTGGAGGCCCTGACGAGTGCCACGGGGCTGGGAAAGGGCAGTCTGTACGGGGCGTTCGGCGACAAACGGCAGCTCTTCCTGCGGGTCCTGGACGACTACCGCGCCGAGCAGCTCGACGGGGTCCGGGAAGCGCTGGGCGGACCCGGCAGGGCGCTCGCACGGCTGACCCGTCTGCTCGAGGGCGCGGCGGCGGGCTACGGGGCCGACCTGCAACGGCGCGGTTGCTTCCTGGTCAACAGCACCTCCGAACTGCACGGCCGGGATCCGGACGTGGTCGAACGTTCCCGCACGACCTACCAGGAGGTCGAGGGCCTCCTCGCCGCGTGCGTGAAGGAGGCGCAGCGCGAGGGAGACCTGGATCCGGGGGCCGATCCGCAGGAGCTCGGCCGGCTGCTGCTGGCCGTCCTGCAGGGGATGGAGTTCCTCGCCAAGACCCGCATGGACGCGTCGGGGCTGCTGCAGATCGGCCGGGCGGCGCTGGCCCGCCTCCCGCGTCCCTGACCGGCGCGGTATCATAACGGTCGTTACAGATCGCGGGGCAGGAGGCCACCATGGCGGGAGGACGGCCGCGCGCCTTCGACGTCGACGAGGTGCTGGACCGGGCGCTCGAGGTGTTCTGGCGCCAAGGCTACGAAGGCACCGGGATCTCCGACCTGACCCGGGCCATGGGCATCAACCCGCCGAGCCTGTACGGCGCCTTCGGCAACAAGGAGGAGCTGTTCAAGCGGGTCCTCGACCACTACGCCGACGGCCCTGCCCGCTACATCCGCGAGGCGTTCGCCGAGCCCGACGCGCGCCGCGTCGTCGAGCGGCTGCTGCACGGCGCCGCGGACGCCACGACCCGGCCCGACTGTCCTCCGGGCTGCCTCACCGTGCAGGGAGGCCTCGCATCGTCGCCCGGGTCGGAGACCGTGCGCGCCGAACTCACCGCGCGCCGGGCGTCCGGCGAGGCGGCGCTCCGGCTGCGCCTGGAGAAGGCGCGGGCGGACGGGGAACTTCCCGCCGACGCCGATCCGGCCGATCTCGCCCGCTACTTCATCACGGTGTACCAGGGCGTCGCCGTGCAGGCCGCGGGCGGCGCGACCCGTGAGGAACTGCACCGGGTCGTCGATCTCGCGTTGGGCGCCTGGCCCGCGGAGCCGGCGGCCGGCTGACATTGCCGAAGGGGAGGTCCGCGGGCGTGAGCGCCGACAGCGGGCCGACCAACCCCGTGGTCATCCGGCGCTGTCTCGGCGACCTGCGCGGGGCCGGACCCGTCGAGTCCCGACGCGGCGCGGGGGCGGGCGGGAGCCTCGTGCGCGAACTCGCCTCCACCGCCATCGCCGACGTGCTCCGCCACACGCACTGGTTCAGCGGGCGAGGGCGGCGAGTTCCCGCCACTGCGGCAGCGGGACGGCGGAGTCCGCGGTGACGACGTGGAGGCAGACGTGATCGGCGCCGGCCTGGTGATGGGCGCGGACGCGGGCGCCGATGGCCTCGGTGTCGCCCCAGGCCACGACGGCGTCGATGAGCCGGTCGCTGCCGCCTCCGGCCAGGTCGTCCTCGGTGAAGCCCTGGCGGAGCAGGCTGCGGGCGTAGTGGTCCATGGCGAGGAACGCCCCGAGGAAGTCCCGGGCGGCGGCGCGGGCCCTGGCAGGGTCGCGCTCCGGCACGACCGCCTGATAGGGCGCCAGGAGGGGGCCGGGTCCGAGCAGTTCCCTGGCCGCCGCAGAGTGCTCGGGGGTGACCATGAACGGGTGCACACCCGCGGTGCGTCGTCCCGCGAGCCGGACCATCTTCGGCCCCAGCGCGGCCATGACGCGCTCCCCGGCCGGTACGGGGGCCGGGGCTCCGTCGAGCTCGTCCAGGTAGGCGTCCATGTCCGACAGGGGCCGGTAGGGGCGCCCCGCGCCGCGTGCGGCTGCCGCGTCGCTGACGCCGAGGCCGAGGAGGAGCCGGCGGTCGTACCGCTGCTGCAGCCGCGCGTGTCCCGCCGCCATCTCCGCCGCCCGGTGGCGCCAGATGCTGAGCACTCCGACCGCGACGCGCGCGGTGCGGGTGGCGCGGAGCAGCCGTTCGGAGTCGCCGAGGATGTCGCCGCCGCCGAGTCCCGGGATCCACAGGGCACCCCAGCCCATCGCGTCGAGTTCGGCTGCGGCGTCCTCGATCGCTCCCGGATCGGCCGTGCGCAGCTCGATGCTCCAGATCCCTGTCCGTCCCATGTCCATCGCGTGTGTCCCGTCTGTGCTGGTGGTACCGGTACGTACGGCTGTCACCGAGGCCTCCCCGCCGTGGACGGGGAGGCCTCGGCGGCGGTCAGACCTGGTTGGTGCCGCCGTCGACGAAGAGTTCGATGCCGGTGATGAAGCTGCTCTCGTCGGAGGCGAGGAAGACGGCCGCGGCGGCGACCTCCTCGGGCCGGCCCATCCGGCCGAGCGGGATCTGGCTTTCGAGGTAGCCCTTGAGCTGTGCCCTCTGCTCGGCGTCGGCTGCGAGGCCGTCGATGCCGGGTGTGTCGATCGTGCCGGGGCTGATGGAGTTGACCCGGATCGAGCGGCCCCTGAGCTCGTTGGCCCAGGTCCGGGCGAAGGAGCGCACCGCCGCCTTGGACGCCCCGTAGACGCCGAACGCCTCGTTGCCGACCGAGCCCGCGGTGGAGCCGGTCAGGATGACCGAGGCACCTTCGTTGAGCAGCGGCAGCGCCTTCTGCACGGTGAAGAGCAGGCCCTTGACGTTGGTCGCGAAGATCTCGTCGAAGTGCTGCTCGGTGACCTGCTCCAGGGTGGAGAAGCTGCCGCCGCCCGCATTGGCGAGGAGCACGTCGATGCGCCGCCCCTGCTGGGCGACGGCGGCGTAGAGCCGGTCGAGACCGGCCAGGTCGGAGACGTCGCTGTGGACACCGGTGGCGCGGGGTCCGATCTCCGCCACGGCGGCGTCGAGCGCGTCCTTGCGGCGGCCGGTGACGAACACGTGCGCGCCCTCGGCGGCGAACCGCCGAGCGGTGGCCAGGCCGATGCCGCTGGTGCCGCCCGTGACGATGGCGGTCCTGCCGTCAAGCTGTCCCATGGTGTTGCTCCGAATCGCAGTGAGTGATCGCCAAAGCCCCTGTCGTAACAAGATATGTTACGTATTGGCGCAGGGGATTCCCTCCGGTATTCGCCGTGCCCCGTTCGGGGTGCCGCGAGGAGGGGTGGCGGGCTGGTGAGTTATGTAGTGGTCGATATGAAACTAGGCCGACCTGCGGGGGGTGTCAAGCGCCCCTTCTGGCGATATGGACCGCACGGTACGGAATCATTGATGTGTACCACACGGTCCATAACCGGCGGGGCAGGGGAGGAGCGGGCTCACACCTGCTGCTGGCCGCCGTCGACGAAGAGCTCCACCCCGGTGACGAAGGTGCTCTCGTCGGAGGCCAGGAAGGCGACCACGTCGGCGACCTCCTCGGGCCGTCCCATGCGGCCGAGCGGCACCGTGCCGACCAGGGTGTCCAGCAGGCGGCGGTTCTGCTCGGGGTCGGGGGCCAGGCTGTTGACCCCCGGGGTCTCGACCGGTCCCGGGCTCAGGGTGTTCACCCGGATGGCGCGGCCCTTGAGCTCGTTGGCCCAGGTCCTGGCGAAGGAGCGCACGGCGGCCTTGGAGGCGCTGTAGACGGTGAACCCCTCCGGGCCGCCGCTGCCCGCCGTCGATCCGGTGAGGATGACCGAGGCGCCGTCGTTGAGGAGCGGCAGCGCCTTCTGGACGGTGAAGAGCACGCCCTTCACGTTCGCCCCGAAGGTGGCGTCGAAGTCCTGCTCCGTCACGTCCTCCAGGCGGGCCAGCCTGCCGCCGCCCGCGTTGGCGAAGAGGACGTCGATGCGCCGTCCCGCGGCCTCGACCTGGGCGAACAGCCGGTCCAGGTCGGCGGGGACGGCGACGTCACCGCGCACACCGGTGGCCCTTTCCGAGCCGATCGCGGCGACCGCGCCGCGCAGTTCCGGCTCCCGGCGGCCGGTGAGGAAGACGTACGCGCCCTCCGCGGCAAGGCGCTCGGCGGCGGCCAGCCCGATGCCGCTGGTCCCACCGGTGACCACCGCGGTCTTCCCGTCGAAACGCCCCATCGCCGGCCTCCAGCGTCGCCCGTGATCAGTATCCGGCGGCCCGGCCGCCGCCGCACGGCGGGTGCGGGCGCCCGGGTGCCTGCGGCCCGGGTGAGTCCGCGGGGCGTACGCGACGAGCGTGTCAGGGCCGTACGAAGCGGCCGTTCCTCCGGAACCGGGACCACACCGGGCACTTCGGCGCCCTCTGCCCGCCCTCCGGCTTCGCATCTGTGCAACTGCGCGTACTCCCCCCGGTTTTCGTCTTGTCACCCGGGTGTGATCACCACGAGGGTGCAGGGCGAGCCGCGGGCGCGAAGGTGCGCCGTGCATCCGATGTCCCACTACCGAGCCCGGGTCACTCCGGGCTGCCGGAGGCATTCGTCCATGTCAACACGCATACGGCCCAGACCGGTTCACCGATCCGGCCGCACCGGCCTGTCCGTCCTGCTCGCCGCCGCCGTCGCCCTGGGCGTCACCGGCCTGACCGGCCCCGCCCACGCCGCCGACCCCACCACCGGCACCGGCACCGGGGCGGTGCCCGCGCCGCAGCCGGCCACCGA
>NZ_JARAVK010000158.1:0-21390 GCF_033792765.1 Streptomyces sp. PA03-6a
CTCGGCACCGCCCTCGGTGAAGCACTCCGACGCGCCCTCCCCCACGCACTCCGCCCAGGCCCCGTCGTCGGACGGCCCCTCGGACGCGCCCTCACCGCAGGCTCCGGCGCGCTGGGCCGGCAGCAAGCAGTTCGTGCAGATCGACAACGCGTGGATCAAGGACGGGCGCACCTACCTCTCGGTGCGCTCCGCCCGCAAGGAACCCCTCACGGGACCGATAGAGGGATGGGAGATCATCCCCGGCAAGGGCTCCTACACGACGGTACGCATGGCCCCGGAGGGCCGGGTCCTGCTGTCGGTCCCGCTGGGCGACGACTCCGTCCCCCACACCTACTCCCAGACGCAGTTCATCAGCCGGTGGTGGGCCCAGCCCGCCGCGGACCGGAAATGGACGGGCTACGACGTCAGCTTCGACCTCAACGGCGAGGTGGTCAGGCTCCAGTCGCTCTACCGCCCCTGACCCCGGGCGGTACGGGCGCGGACGGGTCCCGGCCCGAGGAGGACCGGGACCCGGGTGAGCGGGGCGGTCAGGAGGTCAGCGCGGCCCGGCCGCGGTCCGCCCGCGCCGGTCCGGTGGCCGACGGCCGCACGTCGAAGTCGAACATGGCGGTCGGCACGTACAGGGAGCAGCACGCGTTGGGGATGTCGACGATGCCGCTGATGCGTCCCTCTATGGGGGAGGAGCCGAGCAGCAGGTAGGCCTGCTCGCCGCTGTAGCCGAACTTCTTGAAGTACTCGACGGCGTTGAGGCACGCGCGCCGGTAGGCGAGCGTCGCGTCGAGGTAGTAGTTGGTGTCCGTGTCGTGGTCGACGGAGATCCCGATGAAGGTGAGGAAGTCCGAGTAACGCGGTTCGACGTTGCCGGGCATGAACACCGGGTTGGTCGAGATGCCGTACGTCTCCATGCCGCCCTTGATCAGGTCGACGTGGAAGTCGATGAACCCGCCCATCTCGATGGCGCCGCAGAAGGTGATCTCCCCGTCGCCCTGGCTGAAGTGCAGGTCGCCGCCGGAGAGCTTGGCGTCCTTGACGTGCACCGGGTAGAAGACCCGCGAACCCCGCGTGAAGTTCTTGATGTCGTGGTTCCCTCCGTTCTCACGGGCCGGCACCGTGCGGGCGCCCTCCGCGCAGATGCGCGTGGCGAGGTCCCCGGTGGCCGTGCCGGCGAGCGCGTGGGAGGGGTCCGGAGGGACGGCCAGCGGCGGGACGCGTTCGGGGTCGGTGTCGATGAGCGCCTTCTCGCGTGCGTTCCACCGGCCCAGCAGCTCGGCGGAGGGGGCGGTCCCGAACAGCCCGGGGTGGGTGATGCCGGTGAAACGGATCCCGGGCAGGTGCCGGGAGACCGCCTGCTGACCGTGGAAGTCCCACACCGCCTTGTAGGCGTCGGGGAAGTAGTCGGTCAGGAAGCCTCCGCCGTTGGCCTTGGCGAAGATGCCGGTGTACCCCCAGCCCTGGCCCGCGGCGTCCCCGCTCTGCTGGGGTACGGGGCCGAGGTCGAGGATGTCGACGACGAGCAGGTCGCCCGGCTCGGCGCCCTCCACGCCGATCGGGCCGCTGAGCATGTGGGGGATGGTGAGGTCGATGTCGCGGACGTCGTTGGCGGAGTCGTTGTTGCCCACCTGGCAGTCGGTCCAGTCCCGGCACTCCATCCGGAACTCGGCTCCGGGCTTCACCATGGCGGCGACGGGGATGTCAGGGTGCCACCTGTTGTGTCCCGGGGTGTCCTGATCGCGCATCGACTTGGTCTGGTCCACGCTGAAAACTACTTCGGGCATGACAGCCTCTCTTTTTCTGATCCGGTCAGGACGGTGCGCCCACGCCTCCGGCCCGTCGGGCCGGGAGGGCGGACGCCTAACCCGGCGACCCGGACGACGCGGCGGCGCGGGCCTGTGCGCGCGACTTCCTGGTGAGCGGCCACAGCGCCGCGAACACGACCACGCCGAAGGCACCCAGGGCGATGGCGATCTCCGTGGTGTGCTTCCAGTAGCCGGACAGCAGCAGTGCCGCGGGGATCACACCGGTGACCCAGCCCTCGATCGCCGTCACCCAGCCGACATAAGTGCCGAGCTCCGTTTTCCTGAGACCGAGCAGCAGGAAGAACAGACCCCACAGGAACGCCCAGTACAGCCAGATGACACCGAACGGGTAGTCCTTGAGGAGATGGAAATTGGCGAACGAGTACCCGAGGGCGACAATCGCCACGAACAGGGAGTACCAGCCGACGCAGATGTTGTCGATGTTCGCGAGGATGACGATACCCACGTACAGGTAGGTGAATCCGAAGAGGTAAATCCCGGATGCCGCCAGGATCTTGTCCTGGTCGCCGCCGGCCGTGAAGATGAGGTACGTCGGGGTCAGCACCTGCAGTGCACCCACGAAGAGGTTGAACACCGCCGCCGACTTGGGGTCGACCTTCTGCAGGAGCAGCAGGCCGTTCATGAAGAGCACCGCACCGACGAAGAGCAGTCCCACGTTCGCCACGGGGACGCACCTCCTAAGTCCGCGTGGGGACGGATTGCCGCCGGGGCGCCTCCTGATCCCGCCTGGGCGGGAGGAGCGTCCGCGCTCCGGCGTCGGCCCCCCTGAGCACCTCTGACGCGCCGATCACCGCCCTCGGACTAGGGCTTGGGCAGCCGGGACAGCGCCGGATGGGGCCGCGGCGCCGGCCGCTCGCGCGGCGGTGGGGCGGACACGACGTCCGGCATCTCACGGGACTTCTCCTCCCGTTCGCGGGAGGTGGCGAGCCCGTGCGGCGTGAGGGCGAGGGAGGGCGAGGAGAACACGCGCCTGGACTCGCCCGCGCAGGCGGGGCAGTCGTACGCGTCGGGTGCGGAACCTATCGCGAGCTTGACGTCGAAAGGCCCGCAGTTGCTGCAAAGGTATTCATAGGTCGCCATGAAGTTGCCTCCGGTCGTCGGCGCACCCAGGTCAACCTCGACGTCTGCGACACACCCCGTTGAGCGCACGCCGGGGAAACAATCCCTATATCAAGGAGACGCCACGGCAAGACAGTTGTCAAGGTCGGCAGGAGACGTCCGGAGCACGCCCCGAAGGGAGTTCCGGAGTTCCCTTTCCGCCGCCATCGGAAACACCGGATTCCATTCACTCGCCCTTCTCCCGGTCCGTTCGCCGGGAATACCTCGTCGCCGGCGCGACCGCATTCCAGGCCTCGCGGAGGGGGCGCCCGGAGGCCTTCCCGGCGCGCCGCGCACCCGCCCGCCGGGGCCGGACCGGGCCGGTTGCGCCGCCCTGCCCGGGCGCGGGGCGCCCGACCCGGGCGGTATGACCGCTGTGAGGCGGTTCACTGCGCTTTTCCTGGACGGATACCACTCGCGGCTTTAGCGTTCATATGCATCGGCCTTTTCCGTGAATGCAGTGGCAATGGCGCCTCGCTCATCGGACGGCACACAACGCTTCGCACGGAACAAGGCGAACGCCGGAGAGGTGGACAATGAGCATGGACGCCGTGTGGGTCCGTGGCGTGAACGGGCTTCAGATGCACCACGTCACCGACCTCCAGGACGCCGGCAGGTTCCTGGGCAACGCAGCCATGGCCCTGCGGGCCGCCCACGTGCGGACCGGCGCAGAGCACTACGAGGGCCTCGCCGCCGAGCTCAGGGCCCTGGTCACCCGGGTACGGGAGCTGGAGGACCAGGCCCGCTCCGCGATGCACGAGCTGCACGAGACCGACCCGGAGCGCTTCGTCCGCTGCCGCGAGGGCCACGAGCCCTGGCCCGGCGAGATCCAGGCCGGGTTCATCCCCCGCCACACCTGCCGCGACGAGTGCCTCTACCACGACCGCGGCGTGCTCGAGGCGATCACGCAGTGCACCTGCGGCAGGCCGCCCTGCCAGGCCTGCGAGATCGGCGGGAAGCCCGTGATGAACTGATCCACCGCACTTCGCGGCCGCCCCGGGCGGCACGAGGGCCCCGGCCTCCGACGAGGCCGGGGCCTTCGTCATGCTCACCGCCCCGATCCGGATCCCGTACCGCGACGCCCCGCTCCCGTCGCGCGACCGGGCCGGCTAAGCGAGGAGGCTCAGCAGCAGCACGAGAACGACCAGCGCGCCCGCCGCGATCGCCAGGCCGCGGGTGACCCGGCTGCGGGAGGGCAGCCCGAGCACCTCGATGCCGGTGGTCCCGGGGAAGGCGTAGAAGACGCGGTCGGGGTCGGTGGGGAGGGTGATGCGGGCGAGGGGCAAGTGACGCAGGACGACGCGGCGGTGGGCCTCGCCGGCGCGCGGGGCGAGGTGCGGGACGAGCGCCTCGGTGTGCGTGGCGTCGAGGTCGCCGGGCAGGGGGTCGTCGCCGGTCAGCACCTCCTTGCGCCACCGGCCCGACCGACGGGTGCGGCGGCGGACGAGGAAGGGGGGCCGCTTGCGGGGACGGCGCACCAGCTCCTCGCGGCTGCGCTGCTCGATGAGGCCGCCGACCCAGGTGGTGACGACCCCGCTCCCCCCGCAGGCCTCGTGCGCGACGGTGCCGCCGCCCTTGCACTTGGGGCAGTCGACGAGGCCCGTCCCCTTGCACTGGGCGCACTGCGTGCGGCCCCGCCCGGCACAGGTGGGGCACGCGGCGTCGGGGCGCCGGCACTTGGCGCAGCGGACGCGTCCGGGGACGGTGCGGGCCGCGGGCGCCGCCGCGGCGCGGTCGCCGGCGCGGTCCTTGGTACGCGGCCGCCGTCTGCCGGTGCCGTCGCACTCGGTGCAGGGCTCCAGCCCGCGGCAGTCGGGGCAGGCCGTGGTGGGGTCACAGGGGAGCCGGCCGCGGCCCTCGCAACGCCTGCAGGCCCATTCGCCGTTGCCGCACTCGCAGGTGTTGTGGCGTACGGATCCCTCGCGCACGAGCTCGATCCGGCGCAGGGTGCCGTGCTCCCCGGGCGGGCCGGGCCGGTGGCCGTCGAGGTGCGTGTAGGTGGGGAGCGCGGAGAGGTCCTTGCGGCCCTTCACGGTCCTGGCGGTCTCCGTGCGGGTCTCCGTCGTGCGGCGGATGCGGCAGTCGAGGAGGGAGTGCCAGGTGAGGTCCGCGCCGGCGGAGGAGCCGGGGCCGACGGCGCCGCCGTCCCCGGACAGGTGCCGCGCCAGGGCCTGGAGCATCTCGTCGTCGGACGGCGTACCGGACGGGTCCTCGGCCATGACGACCACTCCCCTCGACGGGCGCGAGGCGCGCTGTCGGCAGGGTACGGGTGACCTGACGCTCCATCAAGATCCGGGACCGGGAGGGATCTTGCGACCCCTCCCCGCCGCCCGCTCAGCTCTCGCCGGTGGTGCTGCCGCTCCCGTAGGGACGGGTGATGACCTCCATGCCGTGCCCGGCCGGGTCCATGAAGTAGACGCCGCGGCCGCCGTCGTTGTGGTTGATCTCCCCGGGCCGCTTGCCGTGCGGATCGGCCCAGTAGGTGAGTCCGGCCTCCTGGATCCTGCTCAGGATGCCGTCGAACGCGGCCTCGGGGACGAGGAAGGCGTAGTGCTGCATGACGATCGTCTCCGCCGGGACGGCGGCGAAGTCGAGGGTGACGCCGTTGCTCAGCTGCAGGGGGACGAACGGGCCCCATGCCTCGCCGGCCCGCAGGCCGAGGATGTGCGCGAGGAAGTCGGCGGATTCCCGGTTGTCCCGGGCGTGGACGATGGTGTGGTTCAACTCGACTGACACGGTGGGATGCCTCCGTAAGGCATTCTCACGGGCACCTCCATGCCTCACCCGGCCGGTGACCGGCACGCGATGCCGTGTCCTCGATCCTATGCCGGGCCGTAATCCGGTGGGCCGGGGACCGTCGCGGCCCGTACGGTGGACGGCCGGACCGAGCGGGGAGGACGACGATGACGGACACGATGACGCTGTGGCGACCCACCGGGCCGCAGGAGCTGGCCCTGGTCGAGGCGTCGGGGTGGCGGGAGTGGCCGCCGCGGCTGCCCGAGCAGCCGCTCTTCTACCCGGTGCTCGACGAGGACTACGCGATCCGGATCGCCCGCGACTGGAACGTCCCCGCCTCCGGCGCCGGTTACGTGACGCGCTTCGAGGTCGAGGCCGGGTTCGCCGCCCGCTACCCGGTGCGCCAGGTGGGCGGCCGGACGATCCTCGAGCTGTGGGTCCCGGCGGAGGAACTCCCGGAGTTCAACCGGCACATCGTGGGCCGGATCGAGCTCGTCCACGAGTTCCTGGCCGCGTAGCGGCGGGGCCTCCGGCAGGCGCCGCCGCCGCGCTCACCCCCGGCGTCCCCGGGACCCGCTGCCCGCGGACGGGGGCTGCCCCGCGTCCGGAGCGACCGGGCGGAACTGGGGGCCGTAGGTGTGGCGCCCGTCGCCGAGCGGGATCTCCATGAGGGCCAGGGCGGGCTCCTCCAGCTGCTCCATCGTCTTGATCGCGCGGTTGAGCGCACCGTGGTCCGCGGACTGCCAGGCGGCCTCCAGGTCGCGCAGCAGTTCGCCGTAGGCGCTGTCGAAGCGGCGCAGCAGCGTCGCGGCCTCGCGCGGCGGGTGGGGCCAGCCGCCCTGGGGGACCACGCCCATGGGGTGGACGTCCGGGAAGGGGACGGGCGGCCCGCTGAAAGCCCACACGCCGTCCTCCTCCTCCAGGGTGCGGCCGTGGTAGATCTCGGCGAAGGCGTAGTAGTGCGCCACGTCGCGGTGGCCCCCGGTGGCCTCGCCGGACGGCGCCTCGGGGGAGTCCGAGCTGCCCTCGCCCTGCTCCTTGATGATCTCCACGGCGGCGACGACGTCGTCCAGGTTCCGCATCGGGCGCAGTTCGTCGGGGCCGATGCGCTGGCCCATCTGACCGCGGACGCTGAGCTCGGGGCGGTGGTCGAGGAAGGCGGTGACGAGCCCGTCGTAGAAGTCGCCGATGGTCGGCGGCCCGGCGGACGGCTCGGGCAGCGGGGACTCCGGGGTCTCGATGGCCATGAGGACGTCCCGCACGTACGCGCGGGTGAGCCCGGAGAGGTACACCGTCAGGTTGCTGCGCACGCCGCCGGGCAGGGGGGCGGGGTACTCGGGGGTGACGGAGGCGATCCGCGGCCGCCCGCCCACGGCGACGAGCATGTTGCAGGCCAGCCCCATGTGGAACATCTCGTCGGTGACGATGCCGCGGATCAGGTTGGCCACCGTGTCGGACCGGTCCCGCACCGACCACCAGGCGCACAGGTACGGCGGGATGGTGGCGAGTTCCAGCTCCACGGCCACCTGCAGGGCCTGCCGCAGCCAGTCGTCACGGCGGGACGGCGCGGGGACGGCCAGCAGACGGGCGACCATGCCGTGGGCGGCGGCCGCCGCGACGCCGGGGGCGGCCATCGGTGCCGCGGCGGCGGCGGCCGGGACCGCCGCCGCCGGCAGCGACGGTGCGAGCGGGGCCGCGTGGGCGGCGGTGCCGAGGACGGCGGGGCTGACGGCGGCCGCCGCGGCCGACTTGACGAAGCCCCGGCGGTCGAGGGTGACCGCGGTCCCGTGCTCGTTGTCCTGGTCGTCCACCGGTCCCGTCACACAGGTCTCCGTCCCCGAGAAGAATGGCGCGCGGGAGCCGGCACACGGCGGACCCGCGAGGCTGGCGAAGCTACCAGCCGGGCCCCGGCCCCCGGGCCCGCGACGCCGCGCGCGCCGTGCCGCGCCGCCCGTGCGGCCCAACGTTCCCCGGACGCCGGACGCCGGTGGGCAACCCTGGTCACGCCCTCGTCCGGGATCGCGCCGCGCGCCTGGGCCCGGGCTGTCGGGCCATCACCTCCCGTACCCGTATGGGACCGTACATTCGGGGCATCCGGACGTCAGGAGGTGCTGACGATGGTCCCCCTGCCGGCCGGTCCCGAGGACGACGCGGAGAGCGAGATCGGGCGGCTGCGCGCGGAGAACGAGCAACTGCGTCGCGCGCTGGGCAGCCGGTCGGTCATCGACCAGGCCGTCGGCATGGTGATGGCGCTGACGCCCTGCCCCGGCGACGTGGCCTGGGCGGTCCTCGTCCGGGCCTCCCAGTACGGCAACGTAAAGCTCCGCGACGTCGCCGCCGCGCTGGTGGCCAGCGCGGGGGACCGGCCCCTGCCGGCGGACGTCCGGCGGGCCCTCGTACGGGCCATGCGTCCGTCCGGCTGACCGGGCGTTCCGCGTCAGGCCTCGCCGGCCGCCCGGGTGTTCCCGCTGTTCCCGCTGTCCTCGGCCGCCTCCACCTCCTCGCGGAGGCGGCGGCAGGTGCGGCTGATCAGCCGGGAGACGTGCATCTGGGACAGACCCAGCTGGTCGGCGATCTGGGTCTGCGTCATGTCGCGGAAGAACCGCAGGTAGAGGATCTTCCTCTCGCGCGGCGGGAGTTCGCGCAGCCGCGGCGCGACGGCCACGCGGTCCACGACGGAGTCCAGGCACGGGTCCTCGGCGCCCAGGGTGTCGAGGAAGGTGCGGCCCTCCGTGCCGGGGGTGGCGGAGTCCAGGGAGGCGGGGGCGAAGCTGTCGAAGGCCTCCATGGCGGCCAGCACGTCCTGCTCGCTCATGCGGGCGTGCGCGGCGATCTCGGCGACGGTCGGGGGGCGCCCCTTCGTCCCGACGAGTTCGTGGCGGACGGTACGGACCCGGCTCCGGAGCTCCTGGACCCTGCGGGGGACGTGGACGCCCCACAGGTGGTCGCGGAAATGACGTTTCACCTCGCCGACGATGGTGGGGACGGCGAAGCTCTCGAAAGCGCTGCCGCGTGCGGGGTCGTAGCGCCGCACCGCCTTCACCAGGCCGAGCGCGGCGACCTGCCGGAGGTCCTCGGTGGACTCGCCGCGGTGCCGGAAGCGGCGTGCGAGCCGGTCCGACATCGGCATCCAGGCGATCACGACCTGCTCGCGCAGCGCGTCCTTCTCCGGGCCGTCCGGGAGCGCCGCGATCCGCCGCAACGCCTCGGCGGTGTCCGGGGTGTCGTCATGCGGACGCGGGCGGGCACCCGGGTGCGGGTGCGGATGCCTGGTACGGGGCTGTCGGACGGCCATGGCTGGTCCTGCGCCTTCCTGCGGGGTCCGGGAGCCGCGCCGCGCAGGGCGTGCCGTACGGGAGGACACGCTCCGCGCTCCGGGACCCGGCCGGGGCGCCCCGCGCGTGCGTGCCTCCCTTCCGAAGCACGGGGATCGCCTGCCCGAGGGGGCGGTGCGCAAACCCCCGGCTCCGGGCCCGGTGATGACCCGCCGTCAGGGGGCGACGAGCCGCCGGAGCGCCGGCAGCCGCGACGGCCGCGACCGCCCTGCGGCCGGCCCGGCGCCGTTCCGCCATCCGGGGACGGGACGGACGTCAGCCGCAGGACACCCGCAGGTCGCGCGGACAGGGCATGAAGGGGCGACAACACCTGGCGACAACACCTGCGGACAGGCGCACGACGCGCGGGGGCGAGCGGACCATGGGCATCACCACCACGACGACTCCACACCTCTTGAGCGGCGCGACACTGCGCCGGATCGCCTGCCTGGCCCCGATCGTGCTGGTCGGGTGGTGGGTGACCCGGCACTGGCAGCTGATCGCCGACGGGGGCCGCGGGCTGCTCGACGCCAACCGGGGCTGGCTGCTGGCCGCCGTGGCGGCGACCGGGCTGGCCTGGGTGGCGGTGTCGTTCATGCGGCAGGGCACGGTCCTGGAACGGCTGCCCGCGGGACGGCTGCTGGCGACGCAGTTCGCCGCGGGCGCCGCGAACCACCTGCTGCCCGCGGGCATCGGGGCGAGCGCGGTCAACCTGCGCTTCATGCGGGCGTGCGGGCTGCCGCCCGCCCGGTCCGCGGCGGCCATCGCGCTGTACTTCCTGGCCGAGTGCGTGGGCCGCGGGACGCTGCTGGCCGTGCTGCTCGCCGCGTTTCCGCACGCGCTGCGGCTCGATGGACTGCTGCCCGACGGCATCTCCGTACCCGTCGGCCCGACGGCGGGGGCGGCCGCCGGGGTCTGCGCGGTCGCGGCGGTCGTGCTGGTCGCCGTACCGCGGCTGCGGCGGGTGGTGGTCACGTTCCTGGCCACGGCGTTCACGGACGCGCGGACGCTGCACGCCCGGCCGTCGCGGGCCCTCGCGCTGTGGGGCGGCTCGCTCGCCTTCCCCGCCCTGCAGGCCGCCGGCCTCGTCGCCGTCACGATGGCCCTGGGCGTCCCGGTGCCCTTCGCCCACGTCGCCGTCGCCTACCTCGTGGCCAGCGTCGCGGCGGCGGCGCTGCCCACCCCCGGCGGCGTCGGCTCCGTCGACGCGGCCCTCGTGGTGACCCTCGTCGCCACGGGCGCCTCCCTCGCCGCGGCCACCTCGGCCGTGCTCGGCTACCGCATCGTCACCGTGTGGCTCCCCCTCGTCCCCGGCGCGCTGGTCCTGGGCGCGCTGGTCCGCCGGAAGGTCGTCTGACCCGCACCCCCCCATGACGCGCGCCACCGTCCGCTCGAGCACCGCCCGCCCGCGCAAACCCCGTGGTGGCGGCCGGGCGGCGCGTGCCAGGCTGGCCGCGGGAACGGGGCACGGGAGGGCGGAACACTGGAGCTGCACGAGTACGCGGAGCGGGACGCGACGGGGTTGCGGGAGCTGATCCGCGCCGGGGAGGTGAGCGCGGGCGAGGTCGAGGCCGTCGCGCGCAGGGCCCTGGAGGCGGCGGATGCGGAGCTCAACGCGCTGACGCTGCCGCTGTTCGACCCCGCGCCCGCGCACCGGGCGGACGGGCCGCTCGGCGGTGTGCCCTTCGTGATCAAGGACGGCGGTCCGTTCGTGCGGGGCGTGCCGTTCACCCTCGGCAGCCGGGCCCTGCGGGGTGCCGTGGCGGACGCCGACCACGATCTGATGACCCGCTTCCGCGAGGCGGGCCTGGTGGCGCTCGGCCAGAGCACCGCGCCGGAGTTCGGCCTGAGCTTCGCCACCGAGCCGGTGCGCTACGGGCCGACGCGCAACCCCTGGGACCCGGAGCGCGGGGTGGGCGGGTCGAGCGGCGGGTCGGCCGCCCTGGTCGCCGCGGGGGCGGTGCCGGTGGCGCACGCCAACGACGCGGGCGGTTCGATCCGCATCCCGGCGTCCTGCTGCGGGCTGGTCGGGCTCAAGCCGAGCCGGGGGCGCACCCCGTGCGGGCCGCTCGCGGGCGAGGCGGCCTTCGGGCTCCAGGTGGAGTTCGCCGTGACCAGGACGGTACGGGACGCCGCGGCGCTGCTCGACGCGGTGGGCGGGCCCTCGTACGGCGACAAGTACCCCCTTCCGGCGCCCCCGTCGCCGTACGCGCGGGCGGTGCGCTCCGACCCGGGGCGGCTGCGGATCGCCCTGACCACCGCCGCCTGGACGGGCACGCCCGTGGACCCGCAGGTCGCCGCGGTCACCGTCGACGCGGGCAAGGTGCTGGAGTGGATCGGGCACCGCGTCACCGAGGACACACCGCGCCTGGACGCGGACGACCTCGTGGAGGCCACCGCGCTGGGCGCGTTCGCCAGTGGCGGCGCGCTGCTGCGGGCGGCGCCGCGTCTGGACCGCTCGCTGCTGGAGGCGGTGTCGCGGGCGGTGCTCGCCGAGACCGAGGCGTGCACGGCGCTCGGGCTGATGGCGGCGATCGACGCGCAGCACCGCGTGACCCGCGCGGCGGGCCGCTTCTTCACCGCCTACGACCTGCTCGTCACGCCGACGCTCGGCGCGCTCCCCGCGCCGCACGGCACCCTCGGCCACGACGACCCCCGGCACACGGTGCGTTCCTGGCTGCGCGAACTGTTCGCGTACGGGCCGTTCACGGCGGCCTTCAACGTCTCGGGGCATCCGGCGGTGAGCCTGCCGCTCGGCCAGAGCCGCGAGGGACTGCCGGTCGGGGTGCAGCTCGTCGCCGCCCAGGGCCGGGAGGACCTGCTGCTGGGCGTGGCCGCGCAGTTGGAGCAGGCCGTCCCGTGGCGGGACCGCAGGCCGCCGTTCCTGGTCGGCTGACCTCTTCCGCGCCAGCGGGGCAGCCCGCGCTCAGCTGCTGCTCGGGCTGGTGCCGGTGCCGTTGGTGGGCGGGAACGCGTAGACGTGGTCCGGGGTGACGATCTTGGTCATCGCCTCGGCGAAGAGGCTGCTGGGCTCGCTGCCGCCCACGGCGGTGTCGGTGTTGAGCAGCACGACCATGGTCGCCTTGGCGTCGGGCAGGTACACGGCGGTGCTCTGGTAGCCGGGCAGCGATCCGTTGTGCCCGATCCAGCCGTGGTTGTCGAAGAGGCCGAGGCCGTAGCCGATGCCCGGGTACGAGGTGGGGAGGAAGGTCGTGCGCTGCGCCTGGGTGGCCTTGCTGAGCAGGGTGCCGTCGGCGACGATGCGGGCCCAGGCCCGCAGGTCCTGCTGGTCGGAGACCATCGCGCCGGCGGCCCATGCCCAGGAGGGGTCCCAGTTGGTGGCGTCGCCTTCCTTACCGTCCTTGGTCTGCCGGGTGTAGCCGTGGGCGTGCGGGTTCGGGAAGGCGCGCCCCGCGGGGAAGACGGTGTGCTTCAGCTTGGCCGGATCGAGCACGTCGCGCCGCAGGTAGTCGCCGAACGGCATGCCGCTCGCCTTCTCGATCACCAGGCCCAGCAGGACGGTGTTGGTGTTGGAGTACTGGAAGCGGGAGCCCGGGGTGGCCTGCGAGGGGTGCTGGAAGGCGTAGGCGAGCAGCTCGGCAGGGACGAACCCCCGGTTGGGGTCGGCCTTGAGGGCCTTCTGGAAGTTCGGGTCGTCGGTGTAGTTGTAGAGCCCGCTGCGCATCTCGGCGAGCTGCCGCAAGGTGATGCCGTCGCCACCGGGCACGCCGTCCACGTACCGCGAGACGGGGTCGTCGAGTCCGGCCTTCTTCCGGTCGACGAGGGTCAGCAGCGCCGTCACGGTGAAGGTCTTGGTCTCGCTGCCGATCCGCATGTTGAGGTCGGGCGACATGCGCGCCTTCGACTTCGTGTCGGCCACGCCGAGGGCGCGTACGTAGGAGCCCTTGCCGGGGGCCCACAGCCCCACGATCGCGCCGGGCACGCCGGTCCTCTTGAGGGTGTCCGCCATCGCGCCGTCGAGCTTCTTGACGACGTCGCCGGAGAGCGCCGGGAAGTTCCCGCCGGCGCCCGGTGACCCGCTGGGGGAGGCCTGCGCGGGGGACGCGGACGCGGGGGACGCGGACGCGGGGGACGCGGACGCCGGGGAGGCGGAGGCCGGGCCCGCCGTGCGGTCCTCCTCCTCGGCCCGCGCGAGCGGCGAGGCCGGAGCCGACCTCGCCGTCCGGGTGCCCTCGGGGGAGCGGGTGGTGTCCGCGGGCCCGCCGCACGCCAGGGCCGTGGGGAGCGCGGCGGCGGCCAGGACCGCGGCGACGGCCTTGCGCACGGTGCCGCGGAGCCTGGGCGGACGGGCGCACGGGTGCGTCATGTCAGTGCCTTTCGGCCGTGGGGACGGGGCGGGGCGGGGGCACGCCATCGCGAACGTAAGCCGCCGGCCGCGGTGCGGCGACCGGGCGGCGGGGGGCGCGCGGCCGAGCGGGTGACGTCCGTCGCGGAGGCGGGTCTTGACGGTGCGTCGGCTCATTGGTTGAGTGGCTCATCCACTGACCCATGGAGGTGTGATGGAAGCGCTGCCGCGCACGTCGATCGTGGACGTCCTGGAGGACCGGATCCGCGAGGAGATCCTCACCGGCCGCCGTCCCGCGGGGAGCCTGCTGCCGCCCGAGCGCACGCTGGCCGAGGGGTACGGCGTCACCCGCACCACCCTCAAGCACGCCTTCGGGCGGCTGGTCCAGGCCGGACTGCTGGAGACACGGCACGGCGTCGGTACCCGGGTCCGGGACTACGAACGCCTCGGCGGCGCCGACCTGCTGCCCATGCTCGTCCGGCACGACGCGCGCTGGCTCTCCGAGATCTTCGAGGTGCGGCGCGGGGTGGGCGCCCTGATCGCCGGCGCGGCGGCGACCCGGGCGAGTGGCGCCGCACGGACCAGGCTGCGGGACCTGGTGGAGGCCGTGCGCACGGCCGGGGACCCGGACGCGGTGCAACTGGCGGACGCCGAGGTGCACCGGGCGCTGGCCCGCGCCACCGGCAACCGCGTCTACGTGCTCCTCACCAACACCCTGTTCAACGCCTACCTGCCGATGCGCCGTCACCTCGCCGGCCCCTTCCAGGACGCGGAGGAGGCGTACGGACGGCTGGCGCCGGTGGTCGCCGCGGTGGAGGAGGGGGACGGTGCGGCCGCCCGAGCAGCGGCGGAGGCGTATCTGACGGCGACCGAGGAGATCATGCGCGAGGGACTGAAGTCCCGGTGAGCGCGGGACGGGGGACGGTCTTCGCCGAGACCATGACGGGGACCGTACAGCTGCGCGGCGAGGACCGGGAGCGGCCGGTACGGCTGGAGCTGACGGCGCGCAGCGACGACCTGCTGCTGCCGCACCGCACGACCGTGGCCCGCGCCACCGGGCGGCTGCGCATCGCGGGCCGCGCCGACGCCGCCGCCACCGGCACGCTGGAGGTGTCGCCGCTGGCCCGGCGGCGCATCCACTACCGGCTGGAGTTCGCACTCGACGGCGAGCGCCACCTCCTGGAGGGCTGGAAGTCCGTCACCCCGCGGCGGCCGCTGGCCTCGATGACCACGCTGCCCTTCACCCTCACCGCCGGGGACGTCCCGGAGCCGGCCGGCAATGGCACGCTGCGCTTCCGCACGGCGACCTCGCTCGTGCCGTTCCTGGCGAGCTTCCGCTTCCCCCGCCGGGACGACCCCCGGGCGCAGTGGGCACCGCGCTGGGACGGCGCCGCGGGCCGCACCGAGGTCTGGTACACCACGGCCACCGACCCGGCGACGGGCACCGGCCTGTGGCTCCACCACGAACTCGTCGCCCCCGCCGACGGATCCCCCGCCTTCGCCCACGGCTGGGCCGCCGTCTTCCCCCCGGACGGCAAGGGCCCGGTGGAGCACGCCCGCTTCGGCCCGTTGCCCTGGCGTGCCGCGACGGGCGCCGAGGGCTTCACGGCGGACGGCGTCGAGGCCGTCCCCGGCCGGTTGCGCGGCACGGCGGGCGACCTCACCTGGGACCTCACCGAGGACGCCGGCACCGATCAGCCGCTGTACACCTTCCCGCGCTGGTCGTGGCGGCATCCGCTGCTGCCCGCCGCGCAGATCGTGCCGTCGCCCCGCGCCCGGTACACGGGAACCGTCCGCCACGGCGGGGGCGAACTCGCCCTGCGGGCCGCGCCCGGGGCCTCGGCCCGCATCTACGGCCACGGCAACGCCCGGCGCTGGGCCTGGCTGCACGCCGACCTCGGCGACGGGGACGTGCTGGAGGTCGTCGCCGCCGTCTCCACCCGCCCGGGCCTGGACCGGCTGCCTCCGCTGGTGTTCCTGCGGCTGCGCAGGGACGGCCGCGACTGGCCGCGCGGCGGCCTGCGCCCGGCCCTGGGGCGCGCCGGCCTCGGCCGTTTCACCGCCGAGATCGGCCTGCCGCGCTGGACGGTGACCGGCCGCGCCGGCGGGCGGCGGATCACCGTACGGGTCGACCAGCCGGCCGAGCGCACCCTCGCCCTCGACTACGCCGACCCCGACGGCTCCCCCGCCGTGTGCCGCAACAGCGAGACCGCCGACGCCCACGTCGTGCTGGAGCGCAGGGGCCGCGGCGGCTGGCGCACCGAGGCGGAGTGGACGCTCGCCGGCACCGCCCACGCAGAAGTGGGCGACCGGTGAGCGCCGCCGTCCGCGGCCTGGTGGCGGCGCTGCTGGCCGACGCGGGCGACGGCGACTGGACCACGGGCGTGCCGCACCGGCTGGACGGCCTGCTGGCGGCGATGCCCGCGCGGGCCCGGCACGGCTTCCGCGCCGCGGCGGCCGCGGTGGACGCCTACGCTGCGGCGCGCACCGGGCGGCGGCTGGACCGGCTGGGCCCGGGTGAGCGGGAACGGGTGCTGGCGGGCCTCGCCGCGCGGCCCGCGCTGCTGCCCCTGCTCGACGTGGTGAAGGTGCCGGTGCTGCTGGCGGCCGGCACCGAACGGCTGCTGGCGCAGCCGCCCCGCGCCACGGCGCCCGTGGCCCCGCAGGACCCTCCGCTGGACTGCGTGCCCGCCGGCGAGTGGCCTGACCGCTCACGCGCGGACGCCGTCGTCGTCGGCTCGGGCGCCGGCGGGGCGATGGCGGCGCGCACCCTGGCGCGGGCGGGACTGCGGGTGGTCGTCCTGGAGGAGGGCCGGCGGCACACCACCGCGGAGTTCGGACGGCGGGCCCCGCTCGACCGGTTCGCCGAGCTGTACCGGGACGGCGGCGCGACCCTCGCCCTCGGCAACCCCCCGATGGTCGTGCCGACCGGGCGCGCCGTCGGCGGCACGACGGTCGTCAACTCCGGCACCTGCTACCGCACTCCGGACCGTGTGCTGGCCCGGTGGCGCGAGGAGTACGGGCTCGGGGACCTCGCGGACCCGGTGGCCTTCGGCGCGTACCTGGACGAGGTGGAGCGCACCCTGCGCGTGGCCCGCCAGCCGCAGGACGTACTGGGCCGCAACGGCGCCCTCGCCCTGCTCGGCGCGGGCGGCCTCGGCTGGCGCGCGGCGCCCCTGCGGCGCAACGCCCCCGGCTGCCGGGGCTCGTGCCAGTGCGTGGTGGGCTGCCCGTCCGGGGCGAAGCAGAGCGTCCAGCTGTCGGTGCTGCCGCAGGCGTGCGCGGCCGGGGCCCGGATCGTGACCGGCGCCCACGTGCGGCGGGTGCTCACCGAGCCCGACCGGCCGGGCGGCCCGCGCGCCTGCGGGGTGGCGGTACGGCGGCCGGACGGCAGCGAACTGGAGATCCTCAGCCCGCTGGTCGTGGTGGCCGCGGGCGCCCTGCGCACTCCCCCGCTGCTGCGCTGCTCCGGCCTCGGCGGGCACCCCCGGACCGGCCGCAACCTGGCCGTGCACCCCGCCACCAGCGTCGCCGGGCGGTTCGCCGAGCCGGTCGCGGACGGCGGCCCGGCGGTGCTGCAGAGCGTCGGCGTGGAGGAGCTGCACGAGGACGGCATCCTCGTCGAGGCGACCGCCCCGCCGCCCGGCATGGGCTCGTTCGTGCTGCCGGGCGTGGGCCGGGAACTGCGCGCGGAGCTGGAGGACTCCGGACGGCTGGCCACGTTCGGCGCGATGATCGCGGACCGGCCCGGCGGACGCGTCCTCGGCCGCGAGGGCGGCCTGCTCCGCTACGACCTCGATCCCCGCGACGGCCGCCGACTGCTGCGCGCCGTCCGCGCGATGGGCGACCTGCTCTTCGCCGCCGGGGCCGAGGAGGTCCTCACCGGCGTCCCCGCCGCCCCGCGGGCGCGTACGCCACGGGAGTTCACGGCGGCCCTGGAGGGGGTGACGGCACGGCAGCTGCACCTGTCGGCCTTCCACCCCACGGGCACCGTCGCCCTCGGCGCGGACCCGGAGGTGGCGCCGGCCGACCCCGCCGGCCGGCTGCGCGGCGTGCACGGGGTGCTGATCGCCGACGCCTCGGCGCTGCCCAGCTGCCCCGAGGTGAACCCCCAGCTCAGCATCATGGCGCTGGCCCTGGCCGTCGGCGAGGGCGCGGTGCGGGCGGCCGGCTGAGCGGTCAGCGGGGGCGCAGCACAGCGCAGGTCGTCGTGCCGTGCGCGTAGAGCTTCCCGTCGGCCGCGCCGGTCACCCGGGCCTCGGCGGTGGCCGTCGTCCGGCCGACGTGGAGCGCCACGCCCTCGCAGCGCAGCGTGGACGTCCCGGGGAGCACCGGCCGGATCATGTGCACCCCCAACTGCACGGTGGTGTACGCGGATCCGGCCGGGAGGCGGCTCATCACGGCCGAGCCGAGCGCCGAGTCCAGCAGCGTGGCGAGGAAACCGCCGTGCACCGTGCCCATCGGGTTGAGCAGGTGGTCGCCGGGGTCGCCCTCGAAGACCGCGCGCCCGTCGCCGACCTCGACGAAGCGGAAGCCCAGGGTGCTCATGATCGAGGACTCGGGGAAGCGGCCGTCGATCGCGCCCTGCAGGACCTCGCGCCCGGTCAGCGCCAGCAGTTCGGGGGTGGGCTCGGGGCGCGGCTCCCAGGTGTGGGTGCGCGAACGGGTGGCGGTGGCGGCCTCGTACGTCGTCATGGCACCGACGCTAGGCGTCGGCCCTGGTCGCCGGGAGTGGCGTATCCGGCAGCTTGGATACCGTTCCCGACACGGCCTCCGGGACCCCTGCCGCGCCGTGGCGCAGGTCGAAGGCGGGCGACTCGGACCTGATGCGCGGCAGGGAGCGGAAGTTGTGCCGCGGCGGCGGGCAGCTCGTCGCCCACTCCAGGGAGCGTCCCCAGCCCCAGGGGTCGTCGGTCCCGACCGGCTTGCCGTACTTGGCGGTCTTCCACACGTTGTAGAGGAACGGGAGGATCGACAGGCCCAGCAGGAAGGAGCTGATCGTCGAGATGGTGTTCAGCGTGGTGAAGCCGTCGGCGGCCAGGTAGTCCGGGATGCGCCGCAGCATGCCCTGCGTGCCCAGCCAGTGCTGGACGAGGAAGGTGCCGTGGAAGCCGATGAACAGCGTCCAGAAGGTGATCTTGCCCAGGCGCTCGTCGAGCATCTTGCCCGTGAACTTCGGCCACCAGAAGTGGAGCCCGGAGAACATGGCGAAGACGACCGTGCCGAAGACGACGTAGTGGAAGTGCGCCACCACGAAGTAGGAGTCGGAGACGTGGAAGTCCAGGGGCGCCGACGCCAGGAGCACCCCGGTGAGCCCGCCGAAGACGAAGGTGATCAGGAAGCCGGTCGCCCAGAGCATCGGCGTCTCGAAGCTGAGTGAGCCCTTCCACATCGTGCCGATCCAGTTGAAGACCTTCACCCCGGTCGGCACCGCGATGAGCAGCGTCATGAAGGAGAAGAAGGGCAGCAGCACGCCGCCGGTGACGTACATGTGGTGCGCCCAGACCGTCGCCGACAGTCCGGCGATCGAGATCGTCGCCGCGATCAGGCCGGTGTAGCCGAACATCGGCTTGCGCGAGAAGACCGGTATGACCTCGCTGACGATCCCGAAGAAGGGCAGCGCGATGATGTAGACCTCGGGGTGCCCGAAGAACCAGAACAGGTGCTGCCACAGCAGCGCCCCGCCGTTCGCCGGGTCGAATACGTGCGCCCCGAAATTCCGGTCCAGCTCCAGCGCGAGCAGCGCCGCGGCCAGCACCGGGAAGGCCATCAGCACCAGCACGCCGGTGAGCAGCACGTTCCAGGTGAAGATCGGCATCCGGAACATCGTCATGCCGGGGGCGCGCATGCAGATGATCGTGGTGATCAGGTTGACCGCGCCGAGGATGGTCCCGAAGCCGGACAGCGCCAGCCCCATGATCCACAGGTCGCCGCCCACGCCCGGCGAGTGCACCGCGCCCGACAGCGGCGCGTAGGCGAACCAGCCGAAGTCGGCCGCGCCCTGCGGGGTGAGGAAACCGCCCACCGCGATCAGCGAGCCGAAGAGGTAGAGCCAGTACGCGAGCATGTTGAGCCGGGGGAACGCGACGTCGGGGGCACCGATCTGCAGCGGCATGATCCAGTTCGCGAAACCGGAGAACAGCGGGGTCGCGAACATCAGCAGCATCACGGTGCCGTGCATCGTGAAGAGCTGGTTGAACTGCTCGTTCGACATGACCTGCAGCCCGGGGCGGGCGAGTTCGGCGCGCATCAGCAGGGCCATCACCCCGCCCCCGCAGAAGAAGGCGAACGCCGTGCCGAGGTAGAGCGTGCCGATGGCCTTGTGGTCGGTCGTGGTCAGCCATGCCACGGCGGACGCCGTGCGTCGCGGGAACGTGAGCCTCATGCCCGGTAGGTGTCCGGGCCCGCCCGCGGCGTCACGCGGAAAAGGTCACAGCGGCGGGGTGTGATGATCGGTCCCATGGCGGACACCAAGCGGTCATGAGCACGGACGAGACGCGGTCACAGGCGTTCGCCGCTGCCTACCGCGAGCACTACTGGGCGGTCAGCCGCTACGTCGCCCGGCGGACGGCCGGGCCGGCGGCGCACGACGAGGTGGAGGAAGTGGTGGCGGAGGTCTTCGCCGTCGCCTGGCGGCGGCGCGCCGAGCTCCCCCCGTACGCGCTGCCCTGGCTGTACGGCGTCGCCCGCAACTGCCTGGCGAACAGCGTGCGCGGGCAGGGGCGGCGGCGCAGGCTGCTGGACCGGATCGGGAACCACGAGACGGCGCACGGCGCGCACCTCGTGCCGAGCCCCGGCACCGAAGCGCCCGGTGCCTGGGTGCACGAGGCACTGGGGCGGCTCGCGGCGGCCGACCAGGAGGTGCTGCGGCTGACCGCCTGGGAGGAGCTGGACGTCGGGGAACTGGCGGTGGCCCTCGGCTGCGGGCGCTCCGCGGCCGCCATGCGCCTGCACCGGGCGCGCCGCAGGCTGCGCGAGCAGATCGACCGCATGGGGATGACCGTGACCCAGGAGGGGCCATGACCGAGCTGGAGCCGGAGCTGGAGCTGCTGCGCCGTGCCGATCCCGTGCCTGCCGGCGATCCGCGCTGGCGCGACCGTCCCCTGGACGCGCGGGCCGAACTCGGGCTGCGGCGGCTGCTGGCCTCCGGACCGGCACCTGAGGCAGCACCCGGAGCAACGCCCGTCCCCGCGCCCCGCCGGACCGCCCGCCGGGTGGGCGGCCTCGTCACGGGCCTGGCCGCGGTGGCGGCGACCGTGGTGGCCGTCCTGGTCGTCGTGCTCTCCGGGGCCGGCACCACCCAGGCGGTCGCCGCCCCCGTGGCGCTGCGTCCGCTGGCCGGGTCGCGGGAGGTCCCGCTGACCGACGTGGCCGGCGCGGCACGGGAGGCGGCGGCGCGGGGCGGCGGCCCGGGCACCCGCCGCGGGAGCCACGTGATGATGTGGAGCATGGGCATGGAGGCGGGCCCGGGCGCCCGCCCGCCCGTCACCCTGCCCGAGGAGCACCTCACCCGCTGGAACGCCGACGGCAGCGGCACCGAACTGGTCGTCGCCACCGACCCGCGGCACCCCGGGGAACCGGTGATCAGCGACTCCGGCGGCTCCCCGCACACCGTCGCGGACGGCGAGGTGCTGCACCGCGCCGCGTACCCGCCGGGCACCCTCCCTCCGTACGGCCGCTCGGGGACCGAGCCCCCGGACTCCGCCGAGGAGCTGCGGGCGTACCTGGCCCAGGTGTACGGCTGCGCCTGCGCCGGCACCCCGGAACTGGTGGACGCGCTGGCCTCGCTGCTGCAGGACTGGACGCCGGGGCCCGCCGGCACCGCCGCGGTCGACGAGCTCCTCGCCGCCGCCCCCGGCCTGCGGCCCGCCGGTACGGTCACCGACCGGCTGGGCAGGCGGGGCCAGGCCTACGTCCACGACGCCGCCGGGCTGCGCCGCATGCTCGTCCTCGACCCGGCCGACGGGCGCGTCCTGGGCATCGAGGAGACGTACACGCAGGACCAGCCCGAGTACCGGGTGAAGGCCGGCGACGTCATGTCGTACCAGGCCTGGATGGACTGACGCCCGGCGCGCGCAGCGCCGGGACGGGGCGGGGGCCCGGCGCCCCCGCCCCGGCC